>CP099978.1 GCA_024372495.1 Pseudarthrobacter sp. Fe7
CCGCGTCTGGCTCGACCATGCCGCGCAGCGGCGCGCTGATGGCCGCCGCCGGCGGAACAGCCACGTCCAGCGTCTCCTCTGCCGGTTCATCGGCCGTGGGGCGGGTAATCCAGGGGTTCAGGGTCTGTTGCATGGTTCCTCCTCTCAACTCGTACGTTCCGTGTGATCGTTCTAAAAGCCTTCGGCGACGGCGGCCGCCGCCGCGAGCCATGCCCGCTGGGTCGCGGGCTGGAGCGCTTCGTAGCGGATGGGCCCGTTGACCAGGGCGGGGTCATACGGGATACGGACGACGGCACGCACGAACGGCTCGAAGCCGTCCGCGATGCGCTGTGCCTCGGCTTTGGCCCGCTTCAGGGCGTCTCCGGTCATGCTGCGCTTGGCATCGGTAGATTCGGAGACGATCACGACCGCGTTGCGTGCCAGTTCGGCATCGTGGCCACCACGGGATTCGAGCGTCTGCAGCGTCAGCCGTGCTGCTTCTGCGCGGTCCTCGATGGCGGTTACCGGGACGACGAGCTGGTTGGTGTGGTCGATCATCCGCCGCCAGTTCGCTGCACGGGCGGTGTTGCCGGAATCCATGATGACCAGGCGGTAGTAGCGGGTGAGGACCTGGTGGGCGATGTCCACTTCCTCGGCGGTGACTTCGTGGTCGCCTTCTTCGTTTTCGTCGGAGCGCAGCACGTCGAACTTATCGGCGGTCTGGTGGTGGACGAACTTGGCGATCTCGGCCGCGTTTGTGGACGGGGACAGCAGGCTCGGTGGAGGAATCGATCAGGTCCAGGACGCTGCGGTCGTGGGCGCCCTTCTCGGTCCGCCATCCCAGGGTGCCCTGGGACTCGTTGTTGTCCCACGCCACCGTGGCCGCTCCGCTGTAGCGGGCAAGGATCGCCGAAAGCATCACGACCGTAGGGGTCTTGTTGGCCCCGCCCTTGCGGTTGACCACGGCAATGGTCCGCGGTCCGGGCCAGTGCTGGCTGACGGTGCGGATGTCTTCACGCTCGGACAGTTCCTCGTCCGAGGGGTCCATCCGGAAGCCCAGGCGGGTCAGGGTCCCGCGCCAGCCCTGGGTGGCTGGCTCCAGCACCGGGGCGCTGACCAGGAAGGAGGTCTCCTTCAAGCTACGTCGGGTGACCGGAGCATCGGCTGCAGCAGCCTGCTCGGGTGCCCCGGAGGTCGGAGCAACGTCCTCAACCAAGGCGGTTTCCGCGGCAAGGGGTGGCCACGGCTGGCGTTCCACGGTTGGCTGGGCGGGTTCAGGCTTCACGGCAGGCGTTGCCGCTGGAGTGGTGTCGGTGGATCCGACTGCGACCGGAGCGGGCGTGCTGGCGGGTCCGCCCGTGCGGCGGCGGGCGGTGCGGGGCTCGTAGGAGACGGATTCGACGTTTCCGTCCGGGTGGACGATCAGTTCGCCGTGGCCTTCGGGATCCTCGATGCGGACCCGGACGGGGCGCTGCAGCGTCTTGGCTTCGGCCATGACGATGGCCAGGGCATTGTCTCGCAGGTCCTGCAGGGTCTCCCCTGCCGGGACGACGCGGGAGTTTCCTGCGACTACGACTTCGGCGGTGCCGTTGTCGCTGATGATGGCCTTGATGTTTGGGAAGGCCAGTACCTCGGTGGGTGTGGTGCTCATGAAACCTGTTTCCTTTACGTTGACGGGGTTATTGAGGTGCGGGCGTTCAGGCTGTGGGTGGGGTGAGCCGGTTGACCTTCCAGGGGGCCTGTGGGCCGGTGCGGAGCAGCTGCAGGGTGTAGGTGCCGGCGTCGGTTGGAACGGCTGCCATGACGCCGTAGCCGTTGGTGTCATCGACTGTCAGCGTTGCGGGGCCGGTGACCCGGGTGGCGGGGACGTTGGCGGGGTCCACTGCTGAGTAGTCGGCGGTGGCCTGGGGTGTGAGCCAGCGGGCGAGGTCGTTGGCCCACTGCTTGTCCTCCACGGTGGGGCGGGCGAAGTCCGTCATGGCCTTTTGGGCGGTGTCTACGGCGGCGTCCTTGCTGGCCTGGTCCCAGGTGATGCCGATGGTGGCCGGGACGGTGCCGTTGGGGGCCTGTGGGCCGCTGCTCGCACTCAGGGAGACCGGTGCCGTGGCTGTGGCGACTGTGCTGGTCGCCGGGGCGGGCGTGGTGTTCGCTGCCGGTGCGCAGGCGGTGCACAGCAGGACCACCGCGGTCAGTGCGAGTGACTTTTTCACTTCTTCTCCTCTTGGGTGGGCAGGTACAGAAAGGCTGACGGGACCGTGTTGCTCACGGTGCGGGTGTAGTAGTTGTGGTCATCCGGTGGCGGGTTGCCGTTGTAGCCCTCTTCGACGTAGGTCCCGTTGTCCTTGACTTCCTTGACCACAGCGACGTGCCCATAGGTCGGGTCCGCTCCCCCGGCGCCGGGCGCGTACCAAACAACTGCGCCCACCTTGGGTGTGCTGCCAGTGGCCCAGCCCTTGGCGTCCCAGCCGGCCTTCCAGGTCAGAGCGGAACCGAGGCCCTGTCCGTCCGGGCGGAAGGTGCCGTTGAGGAACTTGAACGGGGCACTGGTGGATCCCATCTGCTGGTTGACCCGCCACAGGGCAAAGTCCACGCATTCGCGATAGAACATGCCCAGCGGCGAGGCCGCCGCTGCTCCCGCTCCGGCCTGCATCCAGGTGGGTGAGTTCTTCCACGGGTAATCGTCCCCGGCGCCGGACTGCCCTGGAATGGCGCAGCCGCCGCCTTCCAGCGAGAACTTGCCGTCCGAGAGTGCCTGGACGAGTTTCACGGCTTCGGGCCAGTACTTCTGGTAGTGGTAGGGGTCCGCGTTCCGCTGGACCTGGTTGCCGGCAATGGTGGGCTCCAGCAGTTCCCATCCGGCTACCTTCTGCAGCGCCTTGATGAAGTTGGTCGCGCTGACGGTGGGGTCCATACGGTCCGAGTACGAGCCCCAGGCGCCGTTCCCACGCTGTTGGAACAACCCACGCGAATCCGGCCCCGCGGTGTCTCCGCGGTCCAGAACGTGCAGCCCAGACTCCCCCAGGGCGACCATGACGCTGATCATCTGGCCCTTCATGGGAAGGTCCAGCGCCTTGCCGGCACCCATGATCGCCGCGGCGTTCTTCAACTGCTCCTGGGAGTACCCCTCGACCTTTGTATCGCCGTTGATGGTGACTGAGACGGTCGGGCCGCAGTCGGCAGCGGCCGGCTTCGCTGGGGCAAGGAGCAAGAGGATGGAAAAGACCAATCCGACCAAGATGCCGGGGACCACAATCATGGCCACGAGGCCAAGCGACTTCCGCTGCATCACGACGGACCCTTGCTGCGGAGGCGGACGGGCCAGTTGGCGTCGAACAGCGTCGTCATCCTGCTTCCCCCAATTTGAACCTGCCTTCACCTGATGGCGACTGACTTCTACCTTGAGCATAGCGGGTAATTTAATTACCCGCTACAGTGTTGCTGTGCGAGCACACACGCGGGTACGGCAAGATTGCAGGTATGCCCAGGTATGCCCATCCGAAGACCGCTGCTCATTTGGAGCCGGTCATTAATGCGTTCGGGAACCTGACTAGAGTGGCCATCATTGGGTTCCTGGCGCAGCACGGTCCTGCCACGCGGGGCGAGGTCGCGACGGGCCTCAGCATCGGGGTGGCGACGGCGAAGCACAATCTGCAGTTGCTCACCGACGAGGGAATTACCTCTCAGGATCCGCCGGCTACGGAAGAGCGCAACGGGATGAGGGTGCAGTATTTGCTGGCGCGGGAAGAGGTCGAGCGGCGCTACAGGCTGCTGGGCGAAGCTTTGGGTGTAGTTACGGAGGGCGACTAAACGCCCCTTGCCACCGGCTCCACTGCTACCCCTGGCTGGCTGGTGATAGTCAGGACGGCCCGAAGAACGGCTTCCGGCGGCCTGCAGGTAGCGGCGCATACGCCAATCCTACTGAAATAATTTCAGTAGTGAATTTCTTTCAGTCGGGCGTGGTGCCTTCAGGTCGGGGCCGGCTCGGAAGATTCCTCAAAGCCTCCGTTACCGCGCGGACAGCGTCGATGTTCACTTCGCCAAGGACGCGAGCAGCAAAATGTTCTACCTCTGAGATGCGCAGCGCTTCGATCAGCCGAAGTTCGGCTTCGACCCTCTCGGGAACAGGGCCGCTGCGCTGCAGCAAGTAATCGGGGTCCACATCGAAGAAGTACGCGAGAGCTTTCAGCAGCTCCGGGTCCCACCGGTTATCCGGGGACCCCGCCAAAAGCCGATGCCACCGGGTCTTCGTCAGATTGAAGCCCTGTTCGGCCAGGCCGGCGCGGATCTCTTCATAGGTGAAGCTGGCGGCACCCTTGGCGTGCACGATGTCGAGAAGGAGTTGCAGCTTGGACGCCAAGACCTCCCGGTCTGTCCTGCTGTCAACGGGGTCGGTGCCCTCAGTCATTTTTCCTGCTCTCGGAGCTGCATCTGGCCGTTCGTTGTACCGGTCTGCTGTTCCAAAACTGGGGACCCTGAACGTTCAGAAAAAATACTATGTCAGTTCAGAATCAGCATGCAGGCTGATCCGAATACGACAAGCCCTGTTACGAACCCGGCCAGCACCTGCGAGAGCGTGTGATCCTTCAGATAGACCCTTGACCAGCACACCAAAGGCGCGGCGATCACAAACGGGATTGACCACACTCCGAACAGTATTGCCGACGAGATCGTCGCTCCCCCAAGAGTCATGGCGTGACCGGACACTTTCCAAAACGGGCTGACGATAATGAGTGCCAGGATTCCCCCGAGAATCCCGGCAATCAGCGCCCACACCGTTAGCGGGGTGTCGATCAATGTCAGTATTCCGCAGCCAACAAGAGCCGATGCCAGCGTCCACAGCATCACCGGACGGCGCTGCTTTTTGTCCCCCACATGGTGATCGGTAAGTGTCCCTCGGCGGGCAAGAATGACCACCACCAGCAACGGCGCCAGACAGATCGTCACGGCGGCCACTAGCCCAGGAAGCACCGCGGCCACCCCTCCCCCACCACACACTGAAGCGAGAACGAGCAGCAGCGAAAGAACGAGAGGCGGCTGGGCCACTTCCGTTGAAATGCGCGCGATTCGCTGAATCACCGAAGGGGTAACGACCGCGAATTGGGTGTCTGTAGCCACCTAGATTTCCGCCCTTTTCCTAAGCTCCAGCCCGAGAGGCTCGAATGTGTTGGTCAACCGTCGCTGAGCCAGGACAAGCGCCCTCTCAGCTGCCGGAGAGTACTTTGCTTGCTGGCCCGCGGCACGAAGGTCCCCTATGGCAATAACCAAGGTGTATAGCCGCTCGGCTGGGCGCGGGCCCAGGACATCCACCGCAAAAGCGAAACGTTCCCCCTGGGCCTTTAGGGCAGGGAACTTGCAGTGGAGGACGAGAATCCAGAACCGATCCACGAGAGCCAGCCTGCGCCAGAGCCGCACCATTGGCGGGATGCCGAGGCCCAGCGATGTGAGCAGGATTCCGCTGTAGAAGAAGGGCGTGAACAGCAGGTACGCCATATCAGTTAGGGAACTGCTGAAACCGGCGAAGCGGAGGCTCATGTAAATGATTTCGTCAATACAGCCCAGGACCATGAGCCCCATTCCGATACCAACGACCGTGGCGCTGGCGCGCACGGTTCGGCTGTCACGTGGACCAATGCTGACCCGCAGGACGGAGAGGCCCAGACCGCCAAGGACCGCCATGTAGACCGTTGCGTAAACATAGACCGCCGGCTGGTGCACGGTTTCCGGGATGAAGGCATCCGTCGTCGGGACGAAGGATTGAAGGGTGAACGGGATGACTATGGCCAGCAAGAGTGCGGCCAGAAACAGTGGCCTGCGAGTCACGCGCTGCTTGGTCTCCGGTTCCGTGGACAGTGCACTGAAAACACCCTCCCGGACCAGCCACACCGCAGCGGTAACGAGGAGGTTCCGCACCAGGTGAAGCCAGTTGGTCCCCCCGATGAGAGCGTCAAGGGTGCTTTCAGGGACGATTTGGCCGGTACAGAAGAGACCCACGACGCCGACGCCGGTTGCTCCCAGGAACGCCGTCGATGCGTTGTGGCGCGCCACGAGGTACAACCGTGCCACGAAGACAACCGTCAGCAGCCAAAATGCAGCTTGAATCACAATCCAAAAATCCGTTCTGCGTTGGAGACGCAGGTGTCCTGGCCTGTGACCAGGCGTTGAGCCAGGGCGTAGGCGAGGTTTTCCGCCGCCTGCTCCGCCTCTTCCAGGGGAATCGCAGTGGGCCGGCACATCCAACTGATCCCGCGGCGCTTGCCAACTCCGGAGAAGAAACCGGCCGACTCCAGCCCGTCAGCTGGTTCGCCCTTGTGCCCCAACAGGATGTGCCCGAATTCGTGCAGAATGACATGCCGACACCAGAAAGCGTGACCGCGGCGGTACTGAATGAGACCACGAGCCGGCATATCAACCCAGCGACCCGTCACACCGTCTGCCAGGACCTCGTCTGCTACTTCATCGAACTCCAACGGTTTCCCGTAGGCCCGCTCCACTGCGCTGATTAGGTGCGGGAGGGTGGGAGAGGCCGGCAGCTGCAAAGACTCGATCGTTCGCAGGGACAACTCAGTAGGTTCTAACAATTGGTTCCCCATCAGTTCCCACCCCAGTGAACATGCCACTGAAATAATTTCAGTGATGTGTAGTATTGGTTTAGCGCCTGACTCGACTAGTCAGGCAAGGGCAAACCATACCAAGGTGCCCTTAACTCTGCTTGTCACGCGGCGCTCATCTGTCATTTCCCCACGTCAGATAGGTAAACGATGCGACACGCCGTACTTGTCGACCTTTGTACCTCGCCACGGTCATGGGTCTCGCAGAAGCTGCAGGATGGTGAAGTGGCACCGAAACCGCGGTCGGCCGACAATCAGCGCGACACGCCGAAAGCCATCCCACTTAAACGAATCTGATTCATGTTGGGTATGAGAAGTAACTTCGGTCCTGGGGAGGGAAAATGGCACAGCGAAGCAAGGGCGAACGCCACGTGATCACAGCACGGCTGCCTATCTCCGACGCAGAGAAACTGGCGGCCGTTGTGGACGCCACCAAGGAAAGTCGGAGCGATCTAATTGCCAGGCTTGTCCACGCTCATCTGAAGACCGTAGATCTTGACCGCCTTCGGCACCACCAGGAGGCTTTGCCTATCGCGAAGGCCAGTTAACGAAGAAGGCCCGCTTGCGCGGGCCTTCGAAAAGTATTTGTTCAGATCCTCATCTTGGCGGATCGGCGATCTGAACTTTTTCCAACACCTACGAGTAGGTGCCGTTTTTCGTACCCTCCGGAGAGGAGTAACTGCTGTCTATGGTACAGCCCTACCCATGCGCGTCAACAACGACGCGGCCCGAACGCCTTGCTGAGCCGTCGCCCGTCGAGGCATGGGCGCTGGCGCCCCTGATCGCCGGGCAGCCCACTTACCGGACTGGCCGGTGGATCGGTCCCCGGTTCCAGTACCCGCGGCCGGCAACTCCTCCCGCCATCACGAAGTCGCTGCCCGAGCGTCCTGCAGCAGTCATGATTCACGGCGCGGACGGATCCGTGAGCACGCTCTGCATCGACCTCGATACCTCCAAGGCACTGAAGAGCGTCGTGGACGCAGACGCGGCACGACTCAGGAAGCTTTTGGGCGAAGCCAAAGTCGGTTACGTGGAGGACTTCTCCCCCAGCGGCGGCAGGCACCTCTACCTTCCCTTGCAACGACGCCTCATGGCCGCCGAAGCCCGTGAGCTCGTCGAAGCCCTCAGCCTTCTCGCCCCAAGCCTTGACCCCAGCCCCCACCAGAACATCACCGACGGATGCATACGCGTCCCTGGCTCAAGGCATAAGACCGGTGGTCACCAGACCCTCGTCACTCCCCTGGCCAAGGCGTACGCCACACTCCGCATCCGGAACTCGCCGCGCGCCGTAACAGCACTTCGCGCCGCCCTTGCGCCCGAACTGGCCCGTAACAAGGCCATCCGCCAGCGCCAGGTCAAAGCAGCAACAACAGCCAGAACGACTGGCGCCCAGCTGTCCATGGCCGGCGGCAGCGAGACCCCCTGCGCAGGATTGCACGCACCGGGCTCTACGACACTGCCAAGTACGCCAGCCCCTCAGAGGCCCGCCTCGGTGTTTTAAACCACTTCGCTGCCTGCGGCTGGTCACTCCAGGACGTACAAAACGAACTCGCCGGCCAGTTTCCCGGCCTGGCAGCCCTCTACGGCACGCAAGCCAACCAAGCGAGACTCCTCCCCTTCGAATGGGCCAAAGCCCAGGCCTACACCAACGCCGGCAGCACCCAAAAGCGCAGGTCCCGGGAAACCGGGAAAGACAATGCCCTTATTAACAACACAAGCCCTACTAAACCCACAGGGGCTACCGATCGCAGCTCGGCTTCAATCCACCAACTCGTCAACGACTTAGAAAACGTCCTGTACGCCCTACTGGACCACCGCCTGTCAGCTAGAGGTCGCGAAGGACTTAGCCTCCGACTTTTGATGCGCGGCCTGCTGGGTTACATGCGGGCGAAAGAAACGGATCTGCTCGACGTCGGCTGCAGGACGCTTGCGGTCGCCCTGGGAAAACATCACGTCACCATCGCTCGGCTGCTGCCTGCGCTGGCCCAGGCTTCAGACGGGATCCTCACCAAAGTCGCTGACGCGCGCCATAAGACTGCAGACGTTTATCTCATCCAGTTGCCCCCGCAATACCAAGAACTGGCGAGGGAGCTGACATGGCGCAAAGGACGCATTCATGCTGTGCGTCCCGTTTTCCGCCACTTGGGGGATGTAGCAGCGCTTGTATACGAGGCCATCGAACGAGCTCGGCACTCCCCCACCACCGCGGATATTGTCCGCGCCGCAAGCATCAGCCGAAACGCTGTATCAATGGCACTGGCCGATATGGAAGCCCTCGGCATGATCCGGCGCGACCACGGCCAGTGGAAGACCGTGTCGGTCAGCCTCAATAACTTGGCCGCACGTTTGGGCGTCCTGGAGGACTACCAGAGCCAGATCAGCCGCAACCGGTTTGAACGCGCTGCTTGGCATGCATACCTTGACCGGTTTCGGACTACAGCCCTCGACGAGGGGTCGCTATACGACCAGGAACGGGACGAGTATTGGCTGCCCCCTGGTGATGCGGCCATCTGGAGCGCTGCATAGGCGCCATTGACGTCATTGACGTCAATGACAGTAATGCCTGCATTGCAATGCTTTACTGTCAATAACGTCAAAGGCAGTGATGACAGCAAAGACACGATTGCTAGTAAAGACAGTAAAGACAGTAAAGACAGTAAAGACAGTAAAGACAGTAGAGTGAGCACATGATGAAGACTCAGACGATCGAGCGAGCTGGCCTGGACAGGGTATGTGCCTTCGTGAACGGCAAGGGCGGGGTCTTGAAGACCACTCTGACGGCCAATTTGGGCGGACTCCTAGCTGTCTCCGGTTGGCGCGTGCTGCTCGTTGACTTCGACCCCCAAGGGAACCTGGGACTCGACCTCGGTTACCGCCACGTCGAAGGACGAGACGATGAAGGCAGGGGCATGGCGCAGAGCCTCATGTTCGGCGAACCGCTAAAGCCCCTCAAGGACGTACGGAAAAACCTGGACGTTATTCCCGGGGGAGCCCATCTGGATCAAGCCGCTGCTGGACTTGTCTCGCTCGCTGGCAAGAATGCACGAGGAGCCAAGTTAGCCTTGGCAGCGGCCCTGACTCCCATTGCCGATCAGTACGACATCATTTTTATCGACTGCCCGCCTGGTAACGAACCGCTGCAGCTCGCCGCATTGGGCGCCGCATCGCGCATCATCGTCCCCACCAAGACCGACGCCGGAGGCCGGGAAGGGCTCCTGGGAGTCGCTAAGCGCCTGGACTCCGTTATTGATGTCAACCCGGGCATTGATCTGCTGGGTGTCATCATTGCCGCCACGTCCTCATCCGCCAAGTCGGTTCAGCGCGTGGTCAGGGATGCCATCATCGATGCCTTCGGCACAGATGAGGTGCTTTTCGACAACATGGTCCGCCACGCAGAGTCACCCGCCCAGGCGGTACGCGAACGTGGAGTTCTTGTTCACGAGTTGGAGGAGCAGGTGAACTCAGGACCGAAGTGGTTCGAAGTCCTGCGCGGAACTGCAAAGGCCGGCCCAAGCCAGCCAAGATCGGCCGGCAACGTAGCAGAAGACCTGCACCGAATCGCCCAGGAACTCGTTGTCCGCCTCGAAGCTGCCGAACAAAGGAACGCCTCATGAGCCAGAACCGCGAACCCATCAGTGGCCCCCCGGCACGCCGACCGGCATCGGGTGTCCAGAATCTACTTAGGGCCAACCGACAGCCAGTCGCTGAGACTCCGGCCGAAGAAGCAGCACCCGCCGCTATCAACCAGACAAAACAAATCACGTTCTACATGAGGACCGCGGACCGTCAACGCGCTAAAGCTGCCTACCAGGCCACGAGCAGTCAGGAAATGGATACCTCCTGGTCGGAGTTCGTCAGCCGCGCCGTCATGAACGAGGTCCTCCGCCGGGAACGCCTGTACAACGAGGGGGAGCCCTTCCCCGGCGGTACCCGGAACCTAACACCGGGAAGGAAACTGACCTCCTAGCCTCAACTACTGTCATTGCTGTCATTACTGTCAATAACAGTAATGACAGCAATGACAGCAATGACTGGAAAGACAGGAAAGGCACCGTCAAGCGCCCCTCGACTTACACCCGCTAGCGTGTCTTACTGAAATGATTTCAGTAAGAGGCGGGGGCTATGGCACGGCGTACAAAGCAAATTGACGGCCAGATGAGTTTTGACGCTCTGTGGGCCGCACCGGAGGAGGATCGGAATGAACAAGTACGGCAGGCAGGCTCAGGAGGCCTGGAAGGAAGCGAGCCCGGAACGCTACAGCCAAATTCCGGACCCGGAGGAGTTCTTCACCAGGCTGGGGGAGGAAGCCCAGGAACAGGTGGACGGACTGCTGCCCAAGATCGCGGGTCCCGACCCGAAGGACGAGAGTTACTTGGAGAAGGTGGGGCGCCTGAACGCGGCTCGGAACCAAGCCGAGGAGATCGTCACCTACGACCTTCTCTCGCCACCGGAGACGGAGGACGAGGACGGGGAGGACGAAGCAGTGAACCCGAGCATCCAGCAGTACCTGGACTCGATGGCGGAAATCGACAAGCTGCGCCAGCAGCTCTAGCCGATAACGAGACCGAAAGGTTCCGCCCGTCTTCACAGGAGGACCTGGCCCCGTCCGGTGCCCGTAGCCGCATTAGGGCGAACCTTGAAGCACTCGAGGTGCTGCAGACGCTGCAAAGCGAGGACCGGCCGGCCACAGACGCTGAAAAAGCGTCGCTGGCTCGGTGGGGGAGTTGGGGTGCGCAGGGCGTCTTCCAGATCTTTGACGAAACCCGGGAAGACTATGCCGGGGACCGGGAGCATCTGCGCAGCCTCCTGTCGGAAGCACAGTATGACGCCGCCAGGCGGACAACGATCAATGCCCACTACACCGACGCTGCCTACGTCCAGGCTATCTGGTCCACCGTCCAGGAAATTGGCTTCATCGGGGGGACCGTCCTGGAACCGGGGTCCGGCGTCGGAACCTTTATCGGCTTCGCCCCGGACACGGCAGACATGACGGGCGTGGAGTTGGACCCGACCACGGCGGCCATATCCCAGGCCCTTTACCCCGAGGCGACCATTCGCGCCGAGTCCTTCGCCGACACCAAACTGCCCGCCGGGCACTTCGACCTCGTCATCGGCAACGTGCCGTTCGCCAACGTCACGCTGCACGATCCCCGCCACAACGCCGGCGGCCACTCGATCCACAACCACTTCATCCTCAAAAGCCTCGAACTGACCCGTCCCGGGGGCATGGTCGCCGTACTCACTTCCAGCTTCACCCTGGACGCAACGAACCCGGCAGCACGTAGAGAGATGAACCAGCTGGCCGATCTGGTGGGAGCCGTCCGGCTGCCCACCGGCTCTCACCGTAAGGCGGCGGGCACCGACGCCATGACGGACCTGCTGATCTTCCGGCGGAGGGAACCCGGCCAGGAACCGGCCACGATCCTGTGGGAAACGGTCACCGCCCGCCAAGTCGATGGGACCATCACTCGTCTGAACTCCTACTTCGATGAGTACCCGGAACGCCTCCTTGGCGACCTGCACGTCGGCAACGGCATGTACGGTGCCGAAACCCTGCAGCTGACGACCGACGACCTTTCGGCCGTCCCGGCCCGGCTGGACGCAGCCCTGGCTGACGTCGTGGCCGAAGCCAAAGCTGCGGGCATGGTGATGACCGAACGGACCGCAGAACAGGACCGCCAGCGGGCCGCCTATGTACCGGCAGCCGCTCACGAGTGGGAAGGCCACATCAGCACCGGCGACAACGGTTTCACCGTGGTCGAAAACGGCTCCCACAGCGACCTCGCCGTGCCCAAGACCCAGGGCGTGGAACTCCGCGCACTGCTTGGACTGCGCGATGCTGCTCGTGCGCTGCTAAGTGCAGAAGCCGAAAGCCGTGACGACACCGCCGACATCGACGCCCTGCGCGAGGAACTGAAGACCTCCTACAGCCGGTACACAGACACCTACGGGCCGATCAACCGTTACACCCTGCGGGACACCGGCCGGGTCGATGAAGAGACGCAGGAACCCATCCAAGCCCGCATCACGCCCAGGGCAGTAGCCATCATGTCCAGGGATCCGTTTGGGCCCTTGGTGATGGCGCTGGAAAACTTCGATGAGGCCACCCAAACAGCCTCCCCGGCTGCACTGCTCTCCAGCCGACAGGTCCAGCCACGCCGACCGGTACTGGGCGTGGACACCGCTGAAGAAGCCCTTACCGTCACTCTGGACAGCGTGGGCGAAGTGGACTTGGACTACGCCGCCTCACTGCTGGGTATCAGCCGCGACGAAACACGGGCAGCGATGGGGGAGAGTATCTACCAGGTCCCCGGTACAGATGAGGCTTACCAGACGCGAGCCGAATACCTCTCAGGGAACGTTCGGGAAAAGCTCGAAGTCGCCCAAGCGGCCGCACTCTCGGATGATCGGTTCGCCGTGAACGTCAGGGCCCTCACGGACGCCATGCCCCAGCCCCTGCGCATGGACGAAGTGGAAGCGCGCCTTGGCGCAGTCTGGATCGACGCCGGGACTCACCAAGAGTTTGTGCGAGAAATCCTGAACGACCCATATGCCACGGTGTCCAACGCCGCCGGCTCCATGTGGGACGTCAAAGCCAACCGGCACACCCTCTCTGCCACCAGCAACTGGGGCACCCAACGGATGCCCGCCTCGGACATCCTGAAGCAAGTCCTCGAACAACGCCCGGTTCGAGTCACGGACGAAGGCGAGAATAACCGCCGTGTCCTGAATCCGACCGAAACAGCAGCGGCCCAGGAGAAGGCGCAGCTGCTGCAGGAGCGTTTCAGTGAATGGGTGTGGGAGGAACCCGAACGGGCCACCCGCCTGATTGACGAATACAACCGCCGCTTCAATTCCATCGTGCTCCGCGACTACAGCACAGAGGGGGAACGGCTGTCCCTGCCTGGCATGGCCAAGGACTGGTCCCCGCGGCCGCACCAGCGCGCCGCAGTGGCCCGGATGCTCTCCGAACCTGCCGTCGGCCTGTTCCACCAGGTCGGCGCCGGCAAGACCGCCGAGATGGTCATGGGCGTAATGGAGCCTGCGCCGCTTGGGCATGGTCAACAAGCCCGCCGTCGTGATCCCAAACCACATGCTGGAGCAGTTCGCCCGCGAATGGCTCCAGATTTATCCCCAGGCCCGCATCCTCGCGGCATCATCGGCGGACCTCGCTGGCGACAAACGCCGGCAGTTCGTTGCGCGCGCGGCCGCCAACGAATGGGACGCCGTGGTTATGACCCGAACCGCCTTCCAGCGTGTAAGCCTCAGCCCCGAAGCTGAAGCCGCCTATATCAACTCGGAAGTCACGCAAATGCGGGCCGAGCCTGGAGGCCGTGAAGAACAGCGAACAAGACAACGGCCGCGCCAATTCCAGCATCATTAAGCGGCTGGAAAAGGCCGTTCTGGCCCAGGAAGAAGCGCTCAAAGCCAAACTCGATGCGCCCGCCGACCCCGGTATCAGCTTCGAAGAGACCGGGATCGACTACCTCGTTGTCGACGAGCTGCACGACTACAAGAACCTCCGGACCCCGAGCAATATCCCGGGGGCCGCAATTCAAGGCTCGGTACGCGCATCTGACCTGCATATGAAGACTGAGTTCCTGCGTCAGCGTGAAGGCCGGCGCGTGATCACCGGAGCCACGGCAACACCGATCGCTAACTCCGTCACCGAAATGTACGTCATGCAGCGCTACCTGCGCCCTGACCTGCTGCAGGCCACAGGCATCCAGGACTTCAACACCTGGGCGGCCACATTCGGCCAGGTCGTCGAGGAAATGGAACTCTCCGTGGCCGGCGGCGATCGGTTCAAGCTCAAGAGCCGGTTCGCCAAGTTCCAGAACGTCCCCGAGCTGCTGAAGATGTTCCACACCTTCGCAGACGTCAAAACCGCCGAAGACCTGAAACTTCCCGTCCCGGACCTCGCCCGAAGGGAGGGCGACGGGCTGCGCCAGCCCAACATGCTGGCCGTGGAACCCAGCCCCGAACTTCGCGACTACATTCAGGACATCGGCAAGCGCGTGGACGCAATCCAGCAACGCCTCGTGGATTCCGAGGAAGACAATATGCTCAAAGTCTCCTCTGACGGCCGCAAGGCCGCCCTGGACATGAGGCTAGTGGACCCCACATTGTTCCAGCGCGGGCCCACCAAAATCAGCGCCACGGCTGACTTGCTGGCCAGCGTCTACGAAGAACACAAGGACCGCGTTTACACCGATCCGAAAACCGGCCAACCAGACCCGGTCCCCGGAGCGCTCCAGCTGGTCTTCTGCGACTTTGGCACCCCCTCTGACCGGTGGAACGTCTACGGCGAACTCAAAGACCAGCTTCGCCGCCGTGGCGTACCCGAGCACATGGTCCGGTTCATCCACGAGGCCAAGAACGACACCGAAAAAGGCCGGCTCTTCGCCGCCGCCCGCTCGGGACAGATCGCCGTGCTCATGGGCTCGACCTCCAAAATGGGCGTCGGAACCAACATCCAAAAACGTGCCGTGCACCTGGTGGACATGGACGCGCCATGGCGCCCCTCGGACGTGGAACAACGTCACGGCCGTATCCTGCGCCAAGGCAACCAAAATGCCGAGGTCCGCATCTCCCAGGTCGTGACCAAGGAGTCCTTCGACTCCTTCATGTGGCAAGGACTCGAACGGAAGTCCAGGTTCATCAACCAGATCATGCGCGGCCGCCTCGACGTCCGGGAAATCGAAGACATCGGGGACAACACCCTGAACTTCGCCCAAGCAAAAGCCATCACCAGCGGAAACCCACTGGTACTGGAAAAGGCTGTCGCGGACCAAGAACTGGCGCGCCTCAGCCGCCTCGACCGGGCCTACAACCGCAACATGGTTGCCGTAGCCCACACCAAACGCGGTGAACAATCAGCAGCCGACGCAGCAACCCACGACCTGCCCCTCATTCAGGCGGCTGCCGGCAGAACAGTAGACACCACCGCGGATGCCTTCCAAGCCAGCATTGACGGGAAAACCGTCAATAACCGCGGCGACGCCGCTGCAGCACTCCGCGCCTGGGCCGGAAGACACGGCCACCGCTTCGTGAACCTCTACAGCTACGACGAGCCTCGGGACCATCGCCCACCTTGGCGGCCACGAACTCCGCGCCAAACTTGTGCCGGCCCGGGACCTTGACCGTGCCACCGTGGAAGTGCGGATCGAAGGAGTGCCCAGGGCAACAACGCAGATCGCCCGAAAGGGCCTGCTATCAGCTGACATAGGCACCATCCGGCAGATAGAGAACAGGGTTGCCTCGCTGCCGCGACTCGCTGCCGACGTCGAAGCACGACGCCAGGAAGCCCTCTCCCGCGTCGAACAGGCAGAGAAGGCACTGGCCGAACCGTTCAAGCACGCCGACGCGCTCAAAGCCGCCCAAAGGAACTCAGCACGCATTGAGCAGCTCATGGCTGAGGCAGCAAAGCCAGAGCAGCAGCAGCAGGCCGAGCCACCCGCCGGACGGGACCCCCAGCTGGAACAGATGCAGCGACTTATGAAAGCGTCTTTCCCACAACAGGCCGCCGCTACAGTCGCTGCAGGAACCGCTACAGCAACCCAACAGAGGCCAGCAGAACACCCCCGTCAGCAAGACTCGGAGTACGGGCGCTGACCCGTGGCGGATGTTAGGAATGTTTCCATGACAATCCGTAGCCTGCCGTCGTTATCTCCAGATCAGGTGGTTCAGCTTCAAGATGCATTGCTGGCAAACGCTAACCGCCTCCTTGTCTCCGCACTAGCGATTCTCGAAGGCGGACAGGTGGCGCTGGCGCGATCGCTGGCCATCCTTGGAATGGAAGAGTCTGGCAAGGCCATTGCCTTGCACGAACGGCGGGTCTCGATTGCCTACGAACCGGAAGGAACGCCTTTTGTTGACGAAGCCCTTGAGAGGCTTTGGTCGAATCATTCGGAGAAGCTAAGAAAGGTTCACCGGTTCCTAGTCGACGAAAAATACTGGTTCGGGACGGAACCAGCCGACCAGGAGGCCAACGCCGTAGCACTCGGTGCAATCGAGCGCTGGGCGAAGCGTCAAGACAAACTCAAGCAACGTGGTTTCTACGTCGACGTTGATCGCATCGGCAATCCTCTCGAACCAACCGGCGTTGGCGACCTCGAAACGGTGCGCGCCGTAATCTCCCACGTCCACCAGATCGGATGGCAACTGAGACTTGGTGAACACATAGAAGCAAAAGCCCAAGAGGAAGCGGCTCGCGACGTTCCGGCCTCCAACGAAGCCGAGATTGAGCAAATGCGCTACATGTTCAGGAGCGTCGATCCAGACATGCGTGAACGGATACTCAGTAACATGCGAATTGCGCAACCAGGGCAAAAGCTGGCAAACGATGCTTATAGGCTGAAGCTCCCTACAGGGAACACGCATCCGTTCGCTAACGCCGGCAGGCCTGGGTACGAGGCGGAGACACGGGAGCTTTTGAACCTCGCTACAGAGATGGACCAAGGCAACGATGACTAAGTCATCTTTTTATTCGTCGACTACACCACCCAGCAGGAACTACTTCTTTGGCGCTTCGGTCGCGCCTGCTGCCGGGACCCATCGGTAGAGGGTTGGCACGGATACCCCTAGGGTGTCGGCGACCTCCCTGGGCGGTGTTCCCTGGTTCAGGAGCTTTCGGGCTGAGCGGATCTTGGCATCGGTCATGACGCGTTTGCGGCCGCCGACCCGTCCTTGTTCGCGTGCGGCCTGCAGTCCGGCCTGCGTACGTTCGACCATGAGTTCCCGTTCCATCTGGGCCAGGGAAGCCATGACGTTGAAAAAGAAGCGTCCGGAGGGCGTGGTGGTGTCTATGGCATCCGTGAGGCTGACGAACCCTATGCCGCGGTCGCTCAGTCCGCCGGCGAAATCCAGGAGGTCCTTCACGCTCCGGCCCAGGCGGTCGAGCTTCCACACCACCAGGGTGTCGCCTTCACGCAGGTTGTCCAGTGCCTGGTCCAGGCCAGGGCGTTGAGACTTGGTGCCGCTGATGGTGTCTTTGTAGATTTTGTCGCATCCGGCCTTCTGCAGGGCGTCGCGCTGCAGGTCCAGGTTCTGGTCCCGGGTGGAAACCCGAGCGTAGCCGATGCGGTGGGTGACCATGGGTTCTCTTCTCAAAACTCGGTTCGGGGCTTTAGCTCGACTGTACTTATTCGAGAACTATTTGTGAGAAACCGGCGCGGCTTGAGTGACGGACCCCGCCATTCTCGATTCATGGCTTTCTTGGAATCCTTCGTTTTCAAGAAAGGCCAACTGTATGGATGCCGGGAACCTCGGCCGCGGCGGATGGGCCGGCCCCCGCTAAAGGTTCCCGTAAGGAGGCCGTGCGTCAGCCAGGCAGGCGCTTCAACTGAGCTGCGCGCTCATCCGTGACCCAGAAAAACACCTCGTTGGGACGCGGCGGCGTGAACGTCGGCCCGGACTGTGCATGCCAAGGCTTGGTCAGCTCCGGGAAGTGCTTGCCCAGTGTGCGCGCGGCCTGAGTCGGGATGTTCTTCATGATGGAGTAGTCAACGCCCAGCGCCTCCGCCAACTCCTGGGTGCTCAAAGCGCCATCTTGGCCGGGGTGGGCGGAGAGGTGGCGGAGCATTCGTCCGATGATGAAGCTGCTCTTGGTCTTCATCGCTAAAAACTTGATCAAGTTCTCGTCGGTCCAGTCGTCGCTCACTTCCGCTTCCTGATCGGTGACGACCGCATCCTCAGCAATCGGCTCGATGGGGGTGACGGCTGGAGTCGAAAGCCGCTCTCCGAGGAAGACAAGCACGGCAGGGACGTGCTCGTTGGGGACCGGGACGTACTGGAACGCGGCGGCCGGGTCGGCGGGTGGGGTGATCATCATGTCTCTCCTTTTAACTGGAACACTACTTCACGCACATAAATCTATTCCAAATAGTACGTGACGTAAATAGCCTAGTACGACATTAGGAGTTTCGACCGATCCTGATGAGGTGCAGGCTCCCTACACAGCGCGACGTGTGCAAGGCGATACTGCCGGGGCGGATTCGGCCGTCCGGTCGGGCTATCAGGCAGAATGGGCCCCATGTGCGGCAGATACGTGATGTCCAAGGCAACCGGGGACCTTCTGAGCCACTTTGAGGCCAAAGAGGTTGAGGGCAGCCCACCGCCGCCGAGCTGGAATGTGGCGCCGACTCAGAGCGTGCCGATCGTTGCCGAGCGGCTGGATGAGGGCACGATCGACCGGCATCTGCTCATTGCGCGTTGGGGTCTGGTCCCGTCCTGGGCGAAGGACATCAAGATCGGTTCCAAGCTCATCAACGCCCGCAGCGAGAGCATCCTGGAGAAGCCGTCCTTTCGGAAGGCCGCTGTGAAGCGCCGTGCAATCGTCCCGGCCGAGGGCTATTACGAGTGGCAGAAGACCGAGGACGGCAAGAAGATCCCTAACTACTTGTACTCGGAAAAGGAACCGTTGCTGGGCTTCGCCGGCCTGTATGAGTGGTGGGCTGATCCTTCTTTGCCGGAGGATGACCCGGAAAGGTGGCTGCTCAGCTGCACGGTGCTGACCACGACCACCCAGGACGCCTTGGGGCACGTCCACGACAGATCCCCGGTGATCATCCCGCGGGACCGCTTCGCGGAATGGCTCGACCCGGACCTGACGGATAAGAACGACATCCAGCACCTGCTGGATTCCCTGCCGGACCCGACCCTGATACCAAGGATCGTCAGCCCCAGGGTGAACAGCGTGCGCAACAACGGGCCGGAGCTTATCGAGCCGGCCGAACCTGCAGCGAAATAGAATCATGCGGTGATACTCACCGGCACCATTACCAACCCGGACGGCAGCTACAACCACATCGAGGCCGAAGGCGACACCTACGAGGAAGCGCGGGAAAACCTGTACGCGCTGCTGGAAGAGGGCCAGAACCTGATCGTGATCCGCACGGATCGCTAACCCGCTTTAAGCCGGGCCGGCAGTGTGGCGTCGGCAGGTGACAGCTCGGGCCGGGCTCTGAGTAGTCGTAATGGGTGCCGGAAGGATCTGCCGGACCAGGCGGTGTCGGCGGAGACCTCAACCACCACGGGTTCCACGAGGGTCAGGGCCACGGGCTCCTTGTCCCTGTTGAACCTGTCCAGGGTTGTGCCTTTCACTCTGGTCGGCCAAGGATGCTCGCTCTTTGGCGGGTGAAGCCACCTTGCCAGCTCCCTGCCTTCCCTCGCCTTCAGCGGGGTAGACCGGCCCACGATCCTCAGCTCGCCATCCAGGACGAGGCCGGCGACGATCTCGGAAGGTTGGGTTATCGGCCCAATCACAGCGCCGCAAATGACTTCCACGGTTTCCCTGTGCTTCAGCTTCAACCAGGAACGGACCCCGGGTGTGTACGGCTGATTCAAATTCTTGATGACCAGCCCTTCGATACCGGTGGGGGGCAGCTCTTCGAACCATTGCTCCGCAACACTGCGGTCGGTGGTGGTGGGGGAGAGGGACAGCGGGGGTTCCCAGCCCTTTGCGAGTTCTTCAAGGAGCGCCCGCCGCTGGGACAAAGGAAGGTCCCGGGCGTCATGACCGGCGACGGCCAGCACATCGAAGGCGACGTAATTGGCCGGAGCTGCTGCTACCAGCCCGGGAAGGGTTTTGGTCCAGCGCCCAGGCGCTGCTGCAGGGAGGTGAAGTTCAGCCGGCCTTGGCTCCAGATCACGGCTTCGCCGTCGATCACGCATCCCGGCGGGACGGCCGCAGCGACCGCCGAGCAGAGCTCAGGGAAGTACCCCGTCAATTCCTTCCGTTGCCGGGACCACAGTGTCGCCCCGCGCTCATCCCGGACTGCAACACATCTGTACCCATCCCATTTGGGTTCAAACAGCAGGGCTCCGTGGGGTGCGTCACCGCGTGGCATTTTGGTGATTGCCCGTGCGAGTGCGACTTGTAGTGGAAGTCCAAGGCCCGCCGGCAGCCCCGCCCCAGAGTGGATTGTCGGTCCCATAGGCTCAGACTACGCACAGCCTGGCCGACGGGTGCCAGCGATCACCAAGGGCAGGGGCCCAGTTGTTGGTAGGATCGTGCCACACCCCCAGTTGGCTTCGGCCGCTGGTTAGAAGGCCCCGAGCAATCGGGGCCTTCGGAATTTAAGAGTCATCCCCTACACCGCAGCTGCCCTGCTTGGGAGGGTGGTGGGCGTCAGTCTTCCGTGACGGATTCCAGCAGCCACTGCTCCGAGAGCGGGTCGCGGCGCAGTTCGAAGGTCAGCAATGGAGAGTCCGACGTGTGGCGGACCTGAACACGCCAGTGCTCGATATCGACGACGTTCCCGACGCCTACGGGGACGCTGCGTCGGGTCTCCCACCATGAGTCCCTGGTGAACCAGTGGACAGGTTCTTCGGTGACTGCCCAGATCCGTCCGTCATAGCGGACGGCCAAAGGAGTGCCAGCCTTGGTGAACCGGACGTCCACAGGGGCGTTAAGGGTGGGGGCTTCTGGGGCGATGGTCATGTGCTTGTTGTCTTCCTGGGTGGTGCAGAGGGCTGGTTAGGCGGCTTTGACGAGGGGGAGTTCGTCCCAGTGGGTGGTGTATCTGGGGGAGAGCATGTCGCGTTTCATGGTCCAGTCCGGCCCGCCCCGGATCCCGCCGTGACCCAGACCAATGGACCCGCGGCCGTACCGGCGGGTGACGTCCTCCAGCAGGGTTCCGATGTGGCGTTCCTCGTGGGGGTTTTCGAACAGGGACAGGGGTGCCTGGTTGCCGCTGGGGCGCAGGTCGGTGACCATGATCCCGGCCCTGGCGTACCGGACGCCCTCCACAATCCGGGGCAGGAGCGCGTGGCCGGCTTTGGTCAGGATCACCGGGTCGGCGGTGGGCATCGGCAACGGCACGCACACCGAGGGGTATGACGTGTCCTTGGGGTTGAAGTGCGAGGTCCCGGCAAATGCGGTCAGGACTTTGGCCTGCAGCCCGTGTTTGGACAGCCGGGCAGAGGCCTGCTGCCCGTACACGCTCATGACCTGGCGGATCCCCGCCGCGGTGGTGATGGGCTTGGCGAACGACCGGGAGAAGATCAGCTGGTCCCGCCCGATCCGTTCCTCTTCCATGGGGATGCAGGGGTTCCCTGCAGTTCCAGGACGGTGCGCATCACGACGACATTGAACTTGTCCCTGATCGCCACCGGATCGGCTCGGACCAGATCGGCGATGGTGAAGATCCCCATGACGTTCAGTCGCCTGGTTAGGCGCCCGGCGATGCCCCACACCTCTTCGACGGACAGCCGGCCCAGCAAGGCCTCCCGCTCCGGGGTGGGGACGGAGTCCCAGTGGCATACCCCGTCGAAGGCCTTGTTGTTCTTCGCCCACTTGTTGGCCAGCTTCGCCAGCGTCTTCGTCGGTGCGATGCCGACGCAGACCGGCACGCCGACGTTGCGCCGGACGGCCGCTTTCATCGACCGGCCCATCGCCAGGAGCTCTGCAGGGGAACCTTTGACGCCGAGGAAGGCTTCGTCGATGCTGTAAACCTCCAGCCAGGCCGAGTACCGGCCCAGCAGCCTCCATGACCCGGGAGCTGATATCGCCATACAGTTCGTAGTTGCTGGAGAGTGCGACCAGGCCCCATTCCTTGGCCCGCGGGGCGAGCTTGAACCAGGGATCGCCCATGCCGATGCCCAGGGCCTTGGCTTCGGAGGAGCGGGTGACAGCGCAGCCGTCATTGTTGGACAGCACGATCACGGGCTTGCCTTCCAGGGAAGGGTTGAACGCGCGCTCCGCGGAGGCGTAGAAGCAGTTCACGTCCACGTGGGCGATCTGCGGCATGTGCCGCATCAGGGCCGGCTTAGACATGATGCAAACACCGGACGGCCGTGCCCCAAATCGTCAGATCAGACAGGGCCGGCACTTCAATGTCCGGGTACGCCGGGTTCTCCGCCTGCAGGATCACGCCCTTCGGGGTGATCCGCAGCCGCTTGATCGTCAGCTCCCCATCCAGGACGGCGACGACCACGGACCCGTCACGCGGCTCCAGCGCCCGGTCCACGATCAGCTCATCCCCGTCGCTGATCCCGGCCCCGTGCATCGACTCCCCGGACACCCGCACCACGTAGGTGCTGGTGACGTCTTTAATCAGGTGCGCGTTCAGGTCGATCCGGCCGTCGAAGTAGTCCTGCGCCGGCGAGGGGAACCCTGCCGCGACCGGCACCGGGGAGACCAGCACCGACAACAGAGACACGCCCGCATCTATCACGCGGGGACCGACAAAGACGCTCACAACACACCTTTATTCGAATATTTGTTCGATTCCCCAAGCGTACCCCCTGGCCCTGACAAAGCAGGATTTCCGGGCGAAGTTGCACCAAATGCAGGATTATTGACCGGCTACCAAGGGAGGGGTCGCTGCCCACGGCCGGGGACAATTCCAGTCCGGTTATCCACCGCTACGACTGCCGAACGGAGCTTCCCCATAGCTCCCAAAAATCCAGCCGTGGATAACCCCCATTGCCCCCAACTGTGGACAGGACCAGCCACGAATCCGGGGCGGCTAATCCACCGTATGCTGCTGCGCTCCACACAGTATTCGGGCGTCCGCTGGCGCGGCCGGCTGTTGGGTCCAGGGCGCGCCGTCGCAGAGCTCCGGACCCCCTGAACCTGTGTGTCTACGACGTTTTTTGGCTGCTGTCCTTCGGATCGTACGTGCCCGCTCCACCCCGTCTAGCCCCTCCTTCGTCGGGGCCTGCAGGCCGGGAATTTCCTTCCGGCGCTCCTGCGTCGCTTATTTCCTTCAGGAATTTCCCGCCCTTTGCCCTTGCGGGTAGACGGGCCTCCGTCGGGCACAGCTCCGCAAGCTCCGCCAGCAGCCAAAAAACAACTGTGAGTCTTTACGTGGTTGGTCTGGGACTAGCTGGCAGTGTTGATGCCGGTCGTTCTGCCTGGTGCGTGACTCGAAAAACAAATTGCCCTTAAGGTGCGTTTCCCCCGATTTGTCCACGCTGGGCGGAGCGGCCGGCGCTGACCTGTCCCACGTCGGTGGCTTGATTAGAAGCTTGCCCAGCCTCCAAAGGTTGTGGCTCATCACAGTTTTGCCTCGGAGTGACTCTTCCCAGGTCCGGCGCCGGCCGTTTTGCGGCCAGTTTTGCCCGTTCGACAGGAAGGAGGGTGGCCGCGTTGACCATCGTTGCGCAGACCCGCCCGTTCGTCATTGGCGTGGATTGTCACGCCCGCACACACACTTACGCCGTTATCGAGGCCAGTACCCAGCGGCAGGTCGCGTGCGAGCAGTTCCCGACCACCCCGGCAGGGATTTCCCGCGCTCTGGCCTGGGTAGGCCGACGGACGGACGGTGATATGGCGTGTCTGTGGGCTGTTGAGGGTATCGGCTCTTATGGGGCACGTCTGGCCCGGGCAGTAACCGACGCCGGTTATGACGTCGCCGAAGCTCCACGGATGAACGCCCGAGGGCGCCGGGGGCTCGGCAAATCCGATCCGCTGGATGCCGCCGCCATCGGAACCGTTGTCCTTGGCTTAGAGGAGTCCCAGCTGCGCACTCCGCGGCGGGATGAAGGAACCCGTGCCGGACTCAAGATCCTAAGCGCGGCACGCGATCAGCTGACTCGGGACCGAACAATGAACGTCAATGCGCTCATCGCCTTGCTCCGGGCACATGATTTGGGAATCGACGCCCGTAGAGCGTTGGTTCCCGCTCAGATCGCCACGATTACCAGATGGCGGGAACGGCAAGAGCCGATCGAATTATCGATCGCGCGCGAGGAAGCAGTCCGGTTGGCACGCCGTGTTCTCGAAGTGACCACCCAGCTGGCTGCGAACCAGAAGCGCATGACAGAGCTGATCCAGGAAAGCCCTGCGGCGCCGCTGTTGGAGATAGTGGGTGCCGGGGCAGTCACGGTCGCGGCAGTCCTGACAGCGTGGTCGCATCCAGGAAGGGTACGCAGCGAAGCTGCCTTCGCCTCACTGGCAGGTGTGAATCCCTTGCCAGCCTCAAGCGGTAACACTGTCCGGCACAGGCTCAACCGGGGCGGTGATAGACGCCTGAACCGCGCCCTGCACACCATCACCATGACCAGGATGGTCCATGACCCCGGAACACGGGACTACGTCGCCAAACGCACCCAGGAAGGCCGCAGCTACCGCGAAATTCGCAGGTCGCTCAAGCGCTACATCGCCCGAACGCTCTACCGCCGGCTCAACACCCTTTACGCCTCTGCCGAACCGGGGCGGTCCCGCGTTGTAGGGGTTGAAGCAGCTGGCGGTTGACCAGCCCGGTTCCCGCGGTACGCGCCGGTGTGGTGTTGTTACTGCGGCGGGGCGCTCGGTGCCGCGTCTCGGATGATCCTTCCCAGGATGCAATGGCAGCCGGCCCGCCCACCACGCCAGCCACGCGTCTCGGAACGCTAGGGATGTGAGCACCTAAGTTATGAGACAAGCGAGATCGATGTCGGGGCCAACTGCTTCGCACGAAGGCGTGTAGTTATGGGTTGCCCGGTTTGATTTCGTTGGTGTGGGAGGCGAGCCTGGCGAACGATGGTTTGCAGTTCCTTGCGGAGTTTGTCTCCGTCCGCTGCTGCATGTGTCAGTACGGTGCGGTCAACTTCGCGGGCTTCGTTAATGACCCGGGTGCCGAGGTCGGTGATGGAGACGACCTGGCTTCTGCGGTCGGAAGGGCTGGGCTGTCGGCGGATGTAGCCCCATGCCTCCAGGCGGGACAAGGTCTTGCCCATTGTCTGGTTCTGCACACGGACCCTTTGGGCGATTTTCGTCTGACTCATGGGCTCCTTGGCTCTGGATAGAACATCGAGGGCTATGACTCCGGCGTGGGTGAGCCCGGCAGCGGCCAGTTTCTCGTTCCAGGAGTGCTCGACGAGCCTGGCCGCTGTTGATAAGAGGCGGCCGGTGGGCCAGGAATTCATGTCGGGCATGAGCGAAGTTTAGACCTTCGGCCTCCACGCGCTCTGGACGTGGTGTTTCAGGGCGAAGCGGAAGCCTGGTGTGGGGAGTCCGTGCAGGCACCATTTCTCAAGCCGGTTTGCAGATGCAGGAGAGCAGAAGGGACACTCAGACGGTCGTGTAGCAGAGTGCGGCGAATCAAAGGCAATGCCTTAGGTCCTGTCGCTGCAGCAGCTCGGCGGCGGGGCCCCTTTGAGGTGAAGAGCCGTCGCTTCGACAGCTATGAAGGCCGCTGTGGAGGGACTGCGAGATCAAACGGGTTCTTCGGGCGCCACGAGCAGCGTTGAGTTTTCGCGCTGCTGGAACTCCGTATCAAGCTCGTGGTGGCGGAACTCGGTCTCCGGGTCAGACTCACCATCGGCGACGATTTCGTGGTCGAGTTGGCGTTGGACCTGGCTGTCGAGAACCTGCAGCTTCTCGTCTTTCAGCGTTTCCAGATCCTCGGGAAACGGGTCGCCGGGGGTGACCCGCAGATTCTTTGACATGGGTTGTCCCTTTCACTAGCGGCGCTCCCTTTCAATGGACGCCCGCAACGAGAGTTTAGTCGGCCTTAAACCCGTCAGGGGTAAGCTCCTGAAGTGCCAGAGGCACTAATCAGACCAGGCTTGGTTGGCTGGCGAGGATGTAGTCCAGAGCAGCCGGACCTGTCATTCGAAGTCCCGGCCGTATCCGCCGGTGGTCGTTCGCGCGTCGTTCGTGGATGCCTTGCTCGGACATTGCTGCCCAAAACGACTCGCAGGGTCCGGGGGTTTGTGTCTGCAGCGCGCACCAGCTCAGGTACACGCCGTAAAACTGGTCTTCGGTGAGTATGTGGTCATCGACCGCATCGGCGGCAATGCATTCCTGAACAAAACGGATGTAGTCCGGCGTTTCCATCTCTCATGGCTCCAGTTCTTGTAGCAAATCGGGGATAGGGCGGCAGCATCGTTGAACCGCCAAAAGAATGCAGAGCAATGTGCGCGGGCGATGAAGGGTTAGGGTGCGGTGGCGTTGCCTCCGTGATCGTGGATGAGGGAAGCGGCCATGCGTTTGGCGAAGACGGCTGCCTCGCGGTCTCCCTCCACGGCTGAAATGATCGAACCTTTTGTCAGGATGTGGCAGGAGCGGGCAAAAACGTCGGGTTGTTCAAGTCTTGCGTCCATGGCCAGGGCCCGTATGAAGGTCCGGACCTGCGCCAGGTAACCGATGGATGCGATTCCCAGTTGATGGGCGGGACCCATTTCCAGCATGGTGCTGACGAAGGCGCAGGCTTGGAAGTCATCCTGGCGGAACCAGCCGTCCAGGACGTCAAAAATAGCCAACAACCGGCCCGTGGGGTTCTCGGTCCGCCTTGCGGTTTCGGCGATGATCGCCTCGACGGTCATGTCCTGGTGGCAGCGCTCCAAGTATGCAAGGACCAGTTCATCCTTCGAGGTGAAATGCGCATAGAACGTCGCTTTGGCGACCCCGGCCCGCGTTATCAACTCATTGATGCCCACGTCGCGGATGCCCCGGTGCAGGAACAGCTCATACGCGGCATCCAGGACGCGATCCCTCGCGCCTCCGGAGCTCACGCGCGGCGGCGCGCAGGCATCTTCGACGGCGGGTGGAAAGTCGTAGGCGTGTTCCATCACCCAACTGACACTACACGCAAAGCAAACAGACCGGTCAGTACGAAAAAACTAGCAAGGGTACTTACTAAAAATTAGTAATCATGCTTAGTATTGCGTTAGTGCTGGTCCTCCCGGCAGTTGACCTTGAAGGAAAGAGAGCATGATGACGGAAAACCAGTGGACCAACGTCACCGGGTCCTCCTCCCAGGATCCGGAGTCGACCACGATCATCGAGACAGCCCCGTCCGTTACCCCGGAGCCGGGGGCCGGTTCCAAGAAGGACGAGGTGAAGGAAGAGGCCTCGAATGTGGCAGGGCATGCCGCTACCGCGGCGCAGGGTGTAGCGCAGACTGCGAAGGAAGAAGCCGCGAACGTCGCCGCTGAGGCGAAGTCCAGCGCGAAGGACCTGTTGTCCCAGGCGAAGTCGGGCTTGTCCAGCCAGGCCGGTACGCAGCAGCAGAAGGCTGCCGAGGGTATCCGGACCATTTCCAGCCAGTTGCAGACGATGGCTGAGGCACCGGACCAGCAGGGCCTCGCCAGTGACCTGATCCGCCAAGCAGCCCAGCGCAGCGAATCGGTGGCTTCCTGGATTGAAAACAAGGAACCCGGTGACCTGCTCGCTGATGTCCAGCGCTTCGCCCGCAACAAGCCGGGTACTTTCCTGCTGCTTGCCGCGGGCGCAGGTCTTCTGGCGGGACGACTTACCCGAAGCCTCGCTGAGGGGGCCCCGGAGTCACAGAACGGTGGCCGCTCCGTTCAGCCCCAGCCACCGGCCCGGGCTCCGCAGGCAGCCGCCCTGCCACAGCAGACGTTTCCGACAGGCAGCGGCACCGGTTTCTATCAGGAACCGGTTGTTACGGGCGCAGCGCCTGCCTCCATTACGACGCTGCCTTCCGGCACGGCGGACGACGTGCCCTTGCGGTTCGAGGATGACCTTTACCAGCCAGGGGAAGGACGCCACCTGTGAGCACGCAAATCCCCGAACCGGCTCCGAGCGAGGCGCGTCTGAAGGCCGACAACGCCTCCCTGGGTGAGTTGTTGGGCGATGTGACCCGGGACCTGTCGACATTGATGCGCCAGGAAGTGGAGCTCGCCAAGGCCGAAGCGAAGCAGTCCGCGACCCGGGCAGGGAAGGGCGGCGGGATGCTCGCCGGCGCCGGCGTGGCCGGCCACTTCGTCCTGGTCTTTTTGTCCCTGGCCCTGATGTGGGCCCTTGGTGCGCTGATGCCTCTTGGCTGGGCCGCGGTGATTGTCGCCGTGATCTGGGGCATCATCGCCGCCGTGCTGGCCTCCGTGGGCCGGAAGGAACTCAAGCAGATCAAGGGCCTTCCCCAGACGGGCGAAACACTTTCTGAAATTCCCCCAACCCTAAAACCAGGTGAGGTAAACCGATGAGCGATAACCCGGATGCAATCCGTCAGGAAATTGAAGAAACCCGCGCACGGCTGGGCACCAACGTGGACGCCGTCGCCGACAAGGTCACCCCGTCCAACATCGTCCACCGGCAGACCGACAAGGTGAAGTCCGGGCTCAAGGACGCCGTCACCGGGGTCAAGGAAAAAGTCATGGGGGCAGCCGACTCGGCCACGTCCACCGTCCAGGACAAGGTCTCAACCGTTCAGGACAAAGTCTCCTCGGGCACCAGCAGCACCGGGGACGCCCTGCACACCACCGGCGACAGCCTGCACGAGGCCAAGGACACCGTCGCATCCAAGCTCAGCGACGCCGGCACCGCGCTCTCCCAAGCCCCCGGCCAGGTCAAAACCAAAGCTGCTGGCAGCCCCTGGCCGCCGGGTTGATTGCCTTCGGCGCAGGGATGCTCATCTCCTCCCTGATCCCTGCCAGCACGAAGGAACGCGAAGCCGCCCAGCAGCTCAAGACAGCAGCGGAGCCGCTGGCCGGCAAGGTCAGCGAGGCAGCCAAAGACGTGGTTCAGGACCTGAAGGAACCAGCCCAGGAAGCCGTGGAGAACGTCAAGTCCACGGCCGCCGACGCTGTTCAGAACGTCAAGGCTGAAGGCCAGGGCGCCGCGAGTGACGTCAAAGACCGCGCCGCCGAGGCCAAGGACAACGTCCAGAACACGTGAGCGGCCAGGACAAGGCCCCCGAGCCACCGCGCAACCCGGCGCGGCGGCCCCAAGATTCTGACCCGCACCTCCTGGGAGGCGGCCCGCACCACATGAGGGCCACGTCCGACCCAAACCCCGGCCCCTGGACCACCCACCGCCTGGTCACTATTGCGGCCCGGCTGCACGAACGCCGGCTCAACCAGCGGATCGCCAGGTACAAACTCACCATTTCAGCACTCGATGCGATGGAAGCTGTTGCAAAACTTCAGCCCGCAACAGCCACGGACGTCGCGGCGTTGCTTTGCGTGACCCGGCAAAGCCTCGGGAAGGTCCTGCGGCGACTGCAAAGCATGGGGTTTATGGCCAAGGAACCGGGCCGTGACGGCCGCAGCGCCTACCTAAAACTCACACGAGAAGGACGTGATGTCCTCTCTGCCGCCGGGAACCTCCTCCAGGAGGGAACCGGGAACGAGTCAGACGACGATCGCGAGTTCCGCCACCAGCTCGAACAGCACATCCGCCAGCTGAGGAGCACAGAAAAGGGCCGCGCAGCGCATGAGCCAAAGGAACAGCGGACACGAACAGGGCCAGTGCCCCACCACGGGCAGGAACAACGAACGACCCATTCCAACCACACAGGAGCAACCACTTGGCTACTGCAACAAACCGGGCAACCGGAACCAAAACAACCCTCCAAAAAGCAGCCCACGCAGTAGGCGCTGTCTTCCTGCTGGTCGGCGTCCTCGGCTTCATTCCGGGCATTACCAGCAACTATGACGCGCTCACCTTCGCCGGACACGGCTCAGAAGCGCTCCTCCTCGGGATCTTCCAGGTCTCGGTTCTGCACAACATCGTCCACCTGCTCTTCGGCGTCGCCGGCATCCTCATGTCCCGCACCCACCCACAGGCACGCAGCTACCTGCTGTACGGCGGGGTCATCTACTTTGTGCTGTGGATCTACGGGCTCATCATCGGCCATGACTCCGCCGCCAATTTCGTCCCGGTCAACAGTGCGGACAACTGGCTGCACTTCATCCTGGGAATCGGCATGATCGCCCTGGCCATCCTGCTTTCCCGCAACACACGTAACTCCCGCACCACCAACCGCTAAAACCGGAATCACCCGCAGCACGAGAAGGAGAACATCATGATCAACACTGAAAACCTTTCGGAACTGACCACCGCCGGCGGCAACGTCGTTGCCTCTGACGGGACCAAGATCGGGTCCATCGGCCAGATCTACGCCGCTGACGACACCTCGGAACCGACCTGGGTTACCGTCAAGACCGGCCTGTTCGGCACCCATGAGTCCTTCGTCCCGCTGGACACCGCAACCCAGGACGGCAACGACATCGTTGTCGCGCACACCAAGGACGAGGTCAAGGACGCCCCCGGGTCGCCCCGGACGGACACCTGGAACCCGAAGAGGAAGACCGCCTCTACACCTACTACGAACGCTCCGGCGGCGCCGCCTACACCGGCACCACCACCGATCGGGACACCACCAACAGGGAAACGACCGCGCGCGGCGCAGTGGGGCACGACACTTCAGGTCCCACGACCGATGACGCGATGACCCGTTCGGAGGAGCAGTTGCACGTCGGCACCGAAAAGCAGGCCACGGGCAGGGCACGGCTGCGCAAGTACGTCGTCACCGAGAACGTCACCAAGACCATCCCGGTGGAGCGTGAAGAGGTCCGCATCGAACGCGAACCGATCACGGACGCCAACCGCGGTGCCGCCCTGGACGGCCCTGCGATCAGCGAGGAGGAACACGAGATCATCCTTCATGAAGAACGTCCGGTGGTTGAAAAAGAGGCAGTGCCGGTCGAACGCGTCCGCCTCGACAAGGAAACCGTGACCGAACAGCACACCGTCAACGAAGAAGTCCGCAAGGAAAACATCGAAATCGACGACGACGGCCGCGCCAACCGCTAACCGGTAATCCCGCCCAGGAAACCCAACCCGGGCTCCCTGGCATCGCCGACCCGGCGGCAACCCAGAGGTCCGCTCCCTCCAAGGAGCGGACCTCTGGCAGCTGAAAGCCCGGCTGGCCCCGCACCGAAGGGCAAGGATTCCCGTCCGCCGGGCCGCCCATGGATGGGGGAGCTCCCCTATTTCCGATACTTTTGCAGCGTAGGGAGAAGCCCGTGACTGACCAGAACTCATCTGTTGGCGGTGTGCAGGGAGAACTGCACCAGGACCGCTTTGTAGGAACCCAGGACCTCACAAGGTGGGACACCCGGGCCGGACAGCTCCTGGCTTCGGCCGTGAGAAGGGCCAGCACCGTAGTAGGACCCCACGGCGCCCTGATCCTTACCCTGCTGATCGGGGCGGTCCTGGCCGCATCCCTTACGGCCATCTTCGCGCAAGTCTACGAGGCCGTCGTGGAAGCCGACGGCGTCGCCGGCCTGGACCACCCCGTCCTGGATTTCGCCAAATCCATCAGGTCCCCGGCAGCGGACACACTCGTCACCGCCTACACAGACATCGGCGGAACGATAGGCATGCCCATCCTCGCCGTCACCGCACTGGCGGTCCTGACCATCCGGCGCCGGTCCTGGACCCCCGGGATCCTGATCGTGATCGCCGGCGCGGGCTCACTGCTGATGACCATCGCCGGCAAGCAACTCATCGGACGGACCCGGCCGCCGCTCACCGACGCCGTCCCGCCGTACGAACACTCCGCTTCATTCCCCAGCGGCCACTCACTGAACGCGGTCGTTATCGCCGGTATCGTCGCCTACCTGATCATCCTCAGACTCACGAGCAGCCGTGCCCGCACCCTCACCATCACCACTGCAGCCCTGTTCGCCCTGACCATCGGGCTGAGCCGGGTCTTCCTCGGCCACCACTGGCTCACCGACGTCCTCGCCGCCTGGACACTGGGAGCCGCCTGGCTGACAATCGTGATCACCGCACACCGGCTCTACCTCACAGACCGCAAACACCACAGCAGGAGTCAACAGGCCGGGTAAGACACGAAGACGCTGCAGCACTGAGTTTTCCTTTTGCTGAGGGAAAAACGGAGGCCGGCCCCGAGGGGCCGGCCTCAGCCCTTTAACCGCTGAAATGGGCGTCCGCTGGCGCGGCCGGCTCTTGGGGCCAGTGCCGGCTCCGCAGAGCTCCGCCGCCCCTGGCCCTGGTTGTTGAAAGAGTTTTGGCTGCTGTCCTGACGGATTGTACGTGTCCGCTCCGGCCGGTCTAGCCCCTCCGTTCCTCCGGGGCCTGCGGTGCAGGAAATGTCCCTGCGGCGCTCCTTCGTCGCTGATTTCCTCCGGGAATTTCCCGCCCCTTGCCCTGCGGGTAGACAGGCCTCCGTCGGCCACAGCTCCGCAAGCTTCGCCAGCAGCCAAAACAACAAGGGGGGAGAGGGGACGCTGGCCGGTCACCAAAGCCGCCCCACTGGCGAAACAACCTGGCTCCGCGTCCGAACCACTTTTCCACCGGCTTGACAGACATAGAAGCGTCGGGGGAGAGGGGAAGCTGGCCGGTCACCATTGGTCGCCCCACCCACCAAATCCTCTGCAAAAGGACGAAAACATGAACACCACACCTACGCTGGAAATGCTCGACCCCAAGACCCTGACCATCGACATCAACGTCCGCAAGGACGCCGCGCTCACCCCGGCCTTCGTGGCCAGCATCAAGGAACACGGCGTACTCGAGCCAGTGATCGCACACCGCAAGGACGACGGCACCGTGCACGTCCTGATGGGACAGCGCCGCACCCGCGCGGCCGTCGAAGCCGAACGCCCCGAGATCCCGGTCATGGTCACCGAAAGCCCCGAGGAAGCGGAACGCATCCTCACCCAGGTCGTCGAGAACATCCAACGCTCCGCGCTGACCGAAGCCGACGAGGCCGATGCCTACCACCAGCTCTCCCTGATCGGCGTGTCAGCGGCACAGATCGCCAAGAAAACCGGGCGGACCAAGATCACCGTCGAGGACGCACTGAAAGCCAAGTCCACCACCGCCGGGGACTCCGCCCTGGGCCGGGGATGCACCATCGAAGAAGCCCTGATTCTGGCTGAATTTGAAGACGACCCCGACGCGACCGAGGAACTTGAATCAGTCCTCGCAGACGAACCGGACATGCTCCTGCACGTCACCCAGCGCCTGCGGGACAAGCGGGACATCGCCGCCGCCCGCGCCGCCCTCATCGCAGAACTCGAAGGACAGGGCAAGACCATCGTGGAGGACGCGGGCCACTACGCCGACGAAGACGCCCTGTACGTCTCGGCCGCGAACCGGGCCGGCGGTGAACCTGCCACCGAGGACGACGCCAACGCCTACGTCATCCAGCGCAACTGGCAGGGCAACCACTCCGCCAAACCCGTCATCACCGGGTGGAAGGAACTCGGTTTCACCCCGCGCCACGAACGCTACGACGGCGGCCGCCAGGCACAGTCAGGCCCGATGACCGAGGAACAGAAAGCAGAGCGGAAGACCCTGATCGCCAACAACAAGGCCATGGAATCCGCCGGTTTCGTCCGCCGCGAATTCGTGAAAAACCTGCTGGCCCGCAAGCACGCACCCAAAGGCTGGCAGTACTTCACCGTCCACGCCATCACCCACCACCCCGAAACGGCCAGCGGATACCAAGGCGAAGTCGCCGCAGACTTGGTCGGAGCCAAAACAGAAGACAAGAACGGACGCTGGAGCTGGAACCCCCTCCGCGACCACGTAGCCAACACCACCGCACGGCCCGAGTTCTCCCTGATCGCCCTCATCTGCGCCGGGTACGAAAAGACCATCGCCAAGGACTCCTGGCGGTCACCGCACCAAAGCCACCGCGACTACCTCAACCAGCTGGTCACATGGGGCTACACCGCATCCGAAACCGAACAAATCATCATCGACAGCGGCAAGGAAGCCACCGAAGCCGCCTAAAACAACCCCTTTGCCGGGCGGCGCGAAACCGCCCGGCAAGGCACAACCACCACAAGCCCGGTCAGGAACCTCCCAAAGTGGAGCGGGCCGCCGCCCAGGACACACCACAGCATCCACTCACCAGCGGCGGACCACCGCTCCACGCGACACAACCCCACTGTCATTGCTTCGCGGGACCAGGAAACAACGATGATCTCCAGCCGTGGCAGCACCACCAACAATTCAGCTACGCTGAAACACAGATTTCCTTTGCAGAGGGAAACCACGCAGGGCCGGCCGTTCAAAACGCCGGCCCTGCATTTCTTAAGAAGTCGCAAGCGGTTAGTGGATTCGGTCCGTGGTCAGGCGCTCCCGTAGTTGTTCTGGCAGTAGACGATGCTCCCAAAGAAGCCCGGCTACCTTCGATGGCGCGTCAGGACCCGTCAAAGACACAGCTTCCAGATCTTGCCAAAGACGTTTTACCTCCAAGCCGATCCCTAGAAGAGTGCGGGGCTCGGCGAGGTAGAGATGTTCCTCAGCGATGGGTACAGCGTCAGTGTCAACAACCAATCTTGGGGAGACGATGACCGTGATGCTCCCGTCGGGTATGGCGTCGACCTCAAGGTCAGCCTTCAGAGATTTCAGCTGTGTGTTCGCTTGGCGGACGTAGTCCATGCTGAGCAAACCGCCGGATTTTTGCTCGCTCTTGGCCTCGAGCGTTAGCCAAAGAGAATCCCATCGCCATACCGCGTCAGTGCGCCCTTTGAACTCTGGTTTGAAGGAGTCAGCGCCCAAGAACTGCCCCAATGTAACCAGAGCAGCCTCATACTTCCCGGAGCCAGTGCCGGGTGCATTCAATCCCTCCAACATAGTTCCGATGCGTTTGTCTCGCTTTGCTTTTATGGCAATAGCTGTACCCAGGGCGGTTATGTTGCAGGCTGCTTCCAGGTCCGTGGGTGTCGCCTCAAATGAACTTCCGGATTCCGGTGCAACTTCCCGTAGCCACGTGCCTCGAGCAGTGAGAACGTGAGCCTCGCGAAGCATCTCCTTTGCCTTCAAATCTTCTGCACTTCCAGGCTCCGCTCCAGCCATCTTGAGGAACTCGGAGGCAAGGAATAGCCAAAGCGCACGGTAGGTGCGGAGCTGCCCTCTATCAAGGACATCACAAGCGGCAATTGCATGCGTGGTCGCTGCCTTCCAGTCCCGCCGCCATGCGGCAGCCCAAGCTTTAACCTCGTGGGGAGCGCTGCTTTCCAGAACGGCATCAGACGCCGGGCGAACTACTTTTGACTCGGCGCGAGTGCTGACGATGTCAGGTTCTGCCTCCGTCTGCCACAGTTCGTCCTGAGCGAGAGCGCTGGCTACAAGGGCGGGAATATCTAGTGAGGAGTGGTGACTGGCCGATCGACCAAACCGGATTTCCGCCTGAATTTCGACCGGCAACGGGCTCACGTTGTCTTCCTTTGACAAGAAGCTCGTCAGTTCCTGCCCGTTAATAACAACGACCGAATAATCTTTTGGTCCTCGGGTGCATCTTCCCATCCCCTGCACGATGCGTGCGCGCAGCCGTTCCGCGAGAACCTCTCCAGCATGGACCCGAGAGAGCAGGAACTGGTCTTGCGCGTGCATTACAGAAGGCAAGCCATCAATGAGCAGCAGTCGGCAACTATCATTCGCCAGGTCCATGCCGTCGTAGCGATTTGCAGCGAGCAGTGTCCCAGCTTCTGCGGTGACGAAATCCTTGAAAGCTCGTCCTTCAGGCTTGTCTCGAACCCAATATCTTTCATCCTTGGAGACCTCCAGGATGTCGGCGATATCCTCTACTCCTTCGTCCGATTGTCCAAGTAGGACTCGCTTCGGCGCTTGAGCCATGATTCTGGTGACTAGTTCGCCAACTGAAAGACCAGGTTCTGCCGTCCTGTCTGCCAACTCTGGAAATACGAAGAACCGCCGTCCGCCGCCAGACCGATTCCATTCGTCCGGTACCGGGATTCTTGCGATCTTGGTGCGACCAAAGGAGCGTTCGATTTCTGCCGCGCCACCGAGTGTGGCCGAGAGGTATATCCGCTGGACTGCACCATTAAAGGCCGGGTGATCAACAGTTGGTGGCACCATAGGTCGGATCAAGATTGACCGGCCGGAGATATAGAGACAACAGGCAGCCAGTTGCCCGGAGAGCATGGATAGTGCATATTTTCTTGGGTCCTTGCCAAGGGCACCCCGAAGTGCTGCTTCAAGCTCTGCCTCGTGTCGGAGGATGGTAGAAGGAGGTACCAAGTGCACATCTGCGTCACCTTTCGACCCTCCGTGGCTTCCGGAAAGCCTGGCGATCAGGTGTCCGTCGAGGCTGGGGCGTAAGACTTCGACGATGCCATCAAATAGAGGCTCTTCTCTGTCCACATCGATTGACCAAGCTCCGGCTACATAATTCTCTGCCGCGTGCGCGTCATCAAAGACTATGGTTTGGGCGTCGCCCAACTTCGGGTTGGAGTTGAAGATCGAAGAGTATGTTGTTACAGCCATGGAATCGCCTGCTTCATATGAGTGAAGCAGTCGAGTGTCCCATTCCTTGATTCCGCCAGTGAGAAGTGAAACCTGGATGCCTTGGTTGTCGGCTTTCTCAGCAGCTTGTTTTGCTAGCTGCACTGTGGGGCAGGCGTAGACCGTGCGTTGACGTAAGTGGCGACGGCGCCATTCAGCAATCAGCATGCCGACCAGAGTTTTACCCGATCCGGTAGGTAGTTCGAGAGCCACATCGGCAGCGTCCTTGTACTTATCGAAGTAAGTACGCAGCTGGTCAGTCTGGTGACCCCAGAGGGGCGCTACGCGTTGTGGCAGCTTCGGGAGGTCGCCGAACAACGCCTCTGGGTTCGCTGAATCAACTGTCTCCGGACGCTGACGTCGAAAACTCAAAGGCCGGCCGGAATTCGTGGTCACTATCTTGCTCCCCAGGTTTTGACGCAGTTGGGCTGCTGCCCATGCTTTAGGCCTAAAAGTATCAGCGGCCTAGGTTGCCACGTGGAATAGACCTGAACTCCCCGCACTTGAAGATGCGGAGGCGTCCTCGAAAAGCTCTCCGGAAGCTATCAGGCAACAACACCCCTTTTTGACCAGACCCGCCCCGCTAGCGCGCGGCGCGCGACTAGTCCCCTGTCGAGCTCAGGTCGAAGAATCGCTCGAAGAACGCGCTGAGTTTGGCGATGACATTTTGTTTCTTTTCACCATGACCGCCAGCTGCGGAAAATCGCGAAACTGGCGGCAGAACTCTAGTGATCGATGTTCCGGTGGTGAGTATCTGCCCGTCGCGAAAGGCAGTATCCATGAAGCTGCGTGTTTCGTCGCTGCGGAGGTTCTCGTCTTCGATGATCTCGTCGAGCTCCGCTTCACGCTTGGCGACAATGAATGCTTTCCATTCCTGGTCAATCTCCCCGTCGGCTGACAGAGAATCAACAAAGTCTTCGATAAGGTCTTTCTTGTTGCGCAGGGTTGGGCTGGCATCCACGGCTCGGGTGATCTCTGCACGGATTTCCTTATCGTCACCGTCGCCACGTTCCTTGCGATATTTCTGGACGAGCATGAGGATGTAGTCGACATTGATCTCGACCTGCTTGATCAGCTCGATCTCGAAGACGATGTCGTCGTTGATCTGTTCCTTCTCCGCGTTCTTGTCCTTGCGGAAATCTGCGTATAGGTTCAGGTACACGCTGCGGTAATCCTGGCTTTGCCGGTCACTGAGAATCTCGTGACCGGTGAACTCGTCGAACGACGTAAGGATGTTCTGCAGGCGCAGGATCGCACCGAACAGGCCAATGAACTCCTTTTGCGCTGACTCCCCGATGATCGGTGTGCCCAGCGGAAACATAGTGACTAGCTCGGTGACCTTCTCGGCATAGTCGTTGTAGTACTCGCCGTAGGGCTTTAGCAGCACCACCCCGCGGGCGTCCTTGTTGCCGAACAGTGCGATCGCGTCGTTGGTCTGTTCCTCAAGATCCCGGAAGGAGACGATGTTGCCATAAGTTTTGACGGAGTTCAGGATGCGGTTCGTCCGGGAGTAGGCCTGGATCAATCCGTGGGCTCGGAGGTTTTTGTCCACGAACAAGGTGTTCAAAGTGGTCGCGTCAAATCCGGTAAGGAACATGTTGACCACGATCACCAGATCGATCTCGCGTTGCTTAAGTTTCAGCGAGAGGTCTTTGTAGTAGTTCTGGAACCGGTCCGCGCTGGTGTCGAACGAGGTACCAAATAAGGCGTTGTAGTCCTGAATCGCGGCTTCCAGGAAAGATCGGGCGTCGGCGTCCAACGCGTTGGTATCGAACCCTTCCTCCTCCAGCGCGCCGTCCTCGACGGGATCGTTTGCCCCATAGGAATAGATCAGGCCGATCTTTAGCCGCTTGTCCGGGACCAGCGCTTTCTGCTGTTCCCGGAAGTGCTGGTAGTACGTGCGAGCAGCCTGAATAGAGGCAGTGGCGAAGAGGGCGTTGAACCCGCGCACCCGTTTCTCGCCGAGAGTGTAGCCTTCGGTGCGTTTGGTTTTCTGGTCGAAGTGCTCCTGCGTGTATTCCACGATCGTGGAGATCCGCTTGTCAGCCAGCAATGCTTTTTCTGTGTCGATTGCGGATACCTGCTTGTCGACCACATTGCCGACCTTGACTGTGTTCACGTAGTCAATCCGGAATGGCAACACATTCTTGTCCGTGATGGCGTCGACGATCGTGTAAGTATGCAGCTTCTCGCCGAACGCCTGCTCCGTTGTCTTCAACTGTGGGTTCCCGCCGCTGCCGGAATTGGCGGCGAAAATCGGGGTGCCGGTGAAACCGAACAGGTTGTAGCGCTTGAACGCCTTAGTGATTGCTGTGTGCATATCACCGAACTGCGACCGGTGACACTCGTCGAAAATGATCACGACGTGGCCGCCGTAGATCTCGTGGCCCTTGTTGCCGGCGATGAATGTCGCGAGCTTCTGGATTGTGGTGATGATGATCCGTGACCCCGGATCCTCCAGCTGCTTCTTCAAGACAGCGGTGGAGGTGTTCGAGTTCGCCGCGCCCTTCTCGAACCGGTCGTATTCTCGCATGGTCTGGTAGTCGAGGTCCTTGCGGTCGACCACGAACAACACTTTGTCGACGGAGGGCAGTTTCGACGCGAGCCTGGGCCGCCTTGAACGAGGTCAGCGTCTTGCCCGACCCTGTCGTGTGCCACACGTACCCGCCGGCCCTGATGGTGCCGAGCCTGCTTGTAGTTAGTGGAAATCTCGATCTTCTGCAAGATCTTCTCGGTTGCGACAATCTGATACGGGCGCATGACCAGCAGCATCTTGTCGGCGGTCAACACACAGTACCTGGTGAGGATATTCAGCAGCGTGTGCTTGGCGAAGAACGTCTTCGCAAACGCTGAGAGATCGGTGATTGGCTTGTTTTGGGCATCGGCCCACCAGGAAGTGAACTCAAAGGAATTGGAGGTCTTGCGGACGCGCTTGGCCCCCGCAGTGTCACTCAGGTGCTGCCGACGCGTGGTGTTGGAGTAGTACTTCGTCAACGTGCCGTTAGAGATCACGAACAACTGCACATACTCGAAAAGGCCGCAGCCTGCCCAAAAGCTGTCGCGCTGGTACCGGTCGATCTGGTTGAAAGCCTCACGGATATCCACGCCGCGGCGCTTCAACTCGATGTGGACCATTGGCAGCCCATTGACCAGCACGGTGACGTCATACCGGTTCGCGTACTTCCCGCCACCCTCGCCCTGAGGAGTCTCGTACTGGTTGATGACCTGCAGACGGTTGTTGTGAATGTTCTGCTTATCGATCAGTGCGATGTTCTTGATCGAACCGTCATCCCGCTTTAGCAGCTGAACATGGTCATCCTGAATGCGCACCGTTTTCTCAGCAATGCCATCGTTCGCACCCGACACGCGCTCGGAGAAGAAATGCTTCCACTCGACGTCAGAGAAAGTGACGCCATTCAGTGCCTCTAACTGGGCGCGCAGGTTGGTGACCAGCTGCGCTTCGGACGTAATGGGCAGATACTGGTACGCCTGGGACTGGAGGAGCCCGATCAGCTCGTGCTCAAGATCAGCCTCCGACTGATACGCCGCTTCCGCCGCATGCTCCGCCACATACTCGGCAACAACAGTGCTCTCATTGGAGACAGCAATCGGTTCGTACTTTCGCGGAGTTGCTTCGATCATGCCGTCGCCTCCTCGAACGTCAGCAGCCGGTCACGGTAGTACTCGTACTGCTTCCGGCGAGCCGCCAACTCGGCAGGCAATCCGATGCTCGGGTCATTTATGAGGGCGTCGAAGCGGTCGAGAAGCCCAACGATGCGTTCCTTCTCATCAAGAGACGGGTCTGGGATCGGTATTCGATTCAGATTCGCCTTGTTCAGCTTGGGTTGGGCAGCCCCTGAAATGAATGGCGAGAGATCGATGGAGTTCAGGTAAATCTCAACGAAGCGTCGCTCCGCATAGGTGTCGAAACGAAGCACATGCGCGTGGTTATTGACCCAGGTTTTGCCGGAAATCGAGAACGCGATCGGTGTCGACCGTGCAAGCAGATTGGCACCGTCCTCTGACACCAACAGAAAGTCGCCGTCGAAAATGAAGTCGCTCACGTAGTCGACAACTCCCGAAGCGCCGTAATACGGAATGTCGCCGGGAGTACGAGCGTCCCGGGTGACAGGCATTCTCCTCCTGTCGAGGTTCTCAGCGAGATCGCCTAGTGGACGCAACGCGGTATCAGTGTCGAATTTAAGAAGCTCGCTGCGGTAGTGCTCGTATTGGCGGCGGCGGGCTTCCAACTCCGCATCCAGCTCCGCTTCCAGCTGCGTGAACTGATCCAAGACCTGCACGATCTCCCACTGCACCTCGAGAGGCGGAACAGGGATCCGAAATCTCTTGAATCCGGCCATGTCGACAGAGGCGAAGCTGGAGGTCGTTATGTTGTTGCGGCACCACTCATCGAGAACGAAACCGTAATAGTAGACGAACTTCATGTCCACCTGGTCCGAGTATTCCGCTTTGACCGACAGGGATGTGAATCTCTGGTTGGACAGATGGGGCACGGTTACCAATGCGTGCTCTCCGATCGTCGCCGACGTAGCAACAAGCAACGAATTGGCGGGGAAAAGCTTGCCACCTTTCACCGCGATTTCTGGAATCTGCTGCAAGGCGCGGTCAAGTATTCCACCGTTCGCTCGAATGTCCTCCATACGAAACCAGGGGACAGTTCCTTCCGTCCAAAATGACGCATTCGACTTCGACGGTGTGTAGCCGTTTCTCAGGTCGAAGAGGCGCGAGATTTCGACATATCGAACCCCGCCCGGGCAGTGCTCTGCGATCAGTTCATCGATGCGACTCATCGAGCACTTTCGAGGTCGGCGACGATCTCGTCGATGGAGATCCGCAGGTCTTGTTGCCGAGTGACAATTTCGGCGATCTCTGCGTTGAGTGCGCCGATGTCGACGATCTCGCGGTTGTCTTCGGCTTCGACGTAGGAGGACACAGCAATGTTGTAGTCGTTGGTGCCTATGTCTGTGTTCGCGACCAACTTGGCAAAGTGGTCTGAGTCTTCACGGGCGGTGAAGGCGTCAAGGATGTTCTTCTGGTGGTCGGCGGTGAGTTTGTTCTTGTTCCCGTTGCGGGTGAACTCGGCAGAGGCGTCGATGAACAACACGGCATTGTCGGCCTTGGATTTCTTGAGCACGATGATGCAGGTCGCGATCGTGGTGCCAAAGAACAAATCTGGCGGCAACTGGATCACGGCGTCAACGTAGTTGTTGTCGATCAGGTACTTGCGGATCTTCTGCTCTGCGCCGCCGCGGTACAGCACGCCGGGGAACTCAACGATGGCAGCCGTGCCGTTGACGGCCAACCAGGACAGGATGTGCATAGTGAATGCCAGATCTGCCTTGGACTTCGGTGCCAGCACACCGGCCGGGGCGAAGCGAGGGTCATTGATCAGCAGCGGGTTCGCATCCCCGTCCCATTTGATGGAGTACGGCGGGTTGGAGACGATCGCCTCAAACGGTTCATCGTCCCAGTGGGCCGGGTCCGTGAGGGTGTCGCCGTGGGCGAGGTTGAACTTCTCGTAGTTCACGTCATGGAGAAACATGTTGATGCGGGCCAGATTGTACGTGGTCAGGTTGATTTCCTGGCCGTAGAAGCCTTGGCGCACATTGCCCTTGCCGAGTATTTTGTCGAACTTCAGCAGCAGCGAGCCGGAGCCAACTGCCGGGTCGTAGACCTTGTTTACCTGCGTCTTGCCAACAACGGTGATGCTGGCCAGGAGCTCTGAGACTTCCTGGGGTGTGTAGTACTCACCGCCGGACTTACCGGCGCTGGAGGCGTACATCTGCATGAGGTACTCGTAGGCGTCGCCGAATAGGTCAATAGAGTTGTCCTCGAAATTACCGAGCGGCAGATCCCCGATGGCGTCCAGCAGTTTCACGAGCTTTTCGTTGCGTTTGGCGACGGTTTGGCCAAGTTTGGAGCTGTTAACGTCAAGGTCATCGAACAAGCCCTTGATGTCGTCTTCACTACCGCTACCGACGGCGGATCCCTCGATGTTCTTGAACACCCTGGCGAGGGTTTCGTTCAGGTCCGTATCCTGCGACGCCCGTTCGCGGACATTCCGGAAGAGCTCGGACGGAAGAATGTAGAAGCCCTTCTCCGCGACGGTCTCTGTACGACCGAACTCAGCTTCTGAGTCGGGCAGGGTGGCGTAGTTGAAGTTGGGGTCGCCAGCGTTGTGTTCGCCTATGTTGATGTAGGCGGTGAGGTTCTCCGAGATGAACCGGTAGAAAAGCATGCCGAGCACGTAGCTTTTGAAGTCCCACCCGTCGACTGACCCTCGCAGGTCGTTCGCGATGCGCCAGATTGTCTTGTGCAGGCTCGGCGCGCTGTCCTTCTTTGGTGGTGGGGGCCATATCTCGTCTCCTGCGCTGCGTCGCGCGATTAATTCATGCTCGGGTTCAACGTCTCAGGATATCTGTGACCTCTCGCCATGGAGCAATCCCGCGCCCGGTCTGCTAACGCGGTCATTATGCAACGAACTCTCGGTCCATCTACCCCTCGGAGTAGCTCATAAGCACCGTTCCGGGGGCCTCCTCGAACTTCCCGTCGATCCGGGAGTCGAATGGCCGGATACGGGCCCACACCATCGCAACGGAGTCATATGCCCTTGCGAAGGCCATTGGGGAACTCGGACCTGGCGATGCTGGAAGCGCACATGCCCCGTACTTTCGGAATGACTTGCTGCGTTCCGGCAACGAGGCAACCCGGCGGTACTTGCTCCTGTCTCTCTCCAGAAAAAGGAAAATCAGGAACTGGATAGATGCGGCTGCTTACTCCACTATGTGCCTGTTTTTTGGGCTCGCTCTGTTGCAGTTTCCATCTGTTTTGCAGCTAGACGAGGGCAGTGGGTCCCTCACCCTGCTCGTGGTGGGATGGTTTCTCATTGTGTTGGGCGCCATTTCATTTTTTCTGGTGGCCAGGGCGGTTATCCGGAGACGACGGGCCCTAAAGAGACTCCTTCGTCAACGGTTCCGGAGATTCAGGCCGCATTCCCAGAGGGTGCTCATTGGTGAAGTGCCCGCCTCAGACTTGTCGTGATCGGAACACCCTTGGGATACCCGGGGCGGCGCCAATGTGATGAGTGGACTTGCAGCTCGGCCACCGGAAGCACGAAGGGCCGGCAAAGCCGGCCCTTCGTGCTTCCTCAACTGCGTTCTACCCGCGGGGCAGCTAGATTATCCGGGGACGTTCCGGGGATCGTTGCCGTAGCTGTTCTTGGATCCGATCTGGCCGTCCTGGTTCTTGATGACGTGCTCGACCTTGTCGGCCTGCGCCGGCTCGCGGCCTGCAGTCACCGCATCTTCTTTGGTGTTGTAGCTGGCGCCAAATGCGCGGTCAGTGCCCTCGCGCTTGTTCTTCCAGGCGCCGTCTTCGTAGTACGTCTCAATGTCGCCCTGAGCCACTGCACACTCCCTCTGCCGTTCCGATCCTGACACCCGCCGCATAGTGCGGGTAGCGGAAAGCCCCGCAGCCTTGGAACTGCAGGGCTTTCCTGGCAACCACTCCGCCTGATGGGGGACAGGCGAAGAAGCTTGACCCCAACAATAATAGAAAGCATGCTTATCATTCAAGCTGTGGCACAGGCTCAATGATGAGGTGAACGATGGACCGCAATGAAGAGCAGTACGCTGTGGTGTCGGTAATCAATACCCTCGCCTGCAGGTTCCCCGGACACTCCCGGACGGACGTTGAGGACGCGGTCTGTGAAGAGTACTCGGCCTTCAATTCGGGCCCGGTAAGGACGATGGTCCCCGTACTCGTCGAACGGGCCGCCATCAAGCGCCTGCAGGGCAGCCTCACGTAGAAATGCCACAGGCACTTTTCCCATGGTCCAAGACCACCGCCCCTGAGGCGCCCCGGGCCGTGGCTGGCTTTTTCAGCAGGGACGCCACCAGCGGGGGTGACGCTCCAGGAACGAGTGCCTACGTGACCTGGAAGCAATAGGGGCTATTCATGCACAGGGGGGCTGTAGCTGCGGCGAACCTGCGGGGATGACCACAGCCGGCGGCGGCGCGAACTACCTTCCGTTACCGTCGTTTTCAGAAGCTGATTGCACAACTTCCCGCTGATTCCGGGCTTTGTGAAGTCGGGTTGTGACCAGGGGCTGCCCACTACTCCTGTGCACAAGAGCTCCGTTGCTCTCCACTCGTGTTCACAATTCGCTAAGTTGATTCACCCGCCGCCCGCGAAGGATCGGCTTACGGAGACGGGTTATAGCTGGAGCACGCCCGGCGGGCTGCTAAACGCTCATCGAGGACATTGCGTACATGGGGCCATTCCTCGCGCAGAACAGAGTAAACGGCCGTGTCTCGCCAACTGCCATCCGCACGCCGTTGCACATGTCTGAGCACTCCTTCTTCTTGGGCGCCGATCCGTTCTATCGCCGTCCGCGACCGAACGTTTAGTACGTCGGCCTGCAATCTGATCCGCTCAAATCCATGGGTGAAGGCCGTGCCCAGCAGGAGGCGCTTGGCGTCAGCGTTCACTCCGCTTCCCCAGACGTCCGGGGAATACGCCGTCCAGCCGATGTGCGCCGACTCGTTTTTCAGGTCGAAGTCGCCGAGCGTGGTGGTGCCAATAACCCGGTCATCCAATGAACGCAGACATACGGCGTACACGTTGCCTTGTTGCCAGGGCAGCCATTGCCTCAGAAACTCCGACCACTGCCCGAAGTCCTCGCGATATGCCCCCATGCCTCCTCCCCAGCCGCCGGCGAATATCTCGGGTTTTCCGATGGCTGTGAATAGGGCCGGGAGGTCATTCTCGATCAACTCGCGAAGAACGACGACGGCGCCTTCAAGGCGAGCCTGGGGATCGGGACGGGACGCAGCCATGCTTCTCATCATTCCAGCTGAGGATCCCCTTCCGGGCACGCGGGCGGCTGTGCAGACGACTGTGGACTGTGATTATCGGCGGTAAATGGCGGCGTCTTTACGTCGCTGTTTGGCGCCTGGTGCAGCCTGGGCGGACGCTGCTATAGGGTGCACAGGTACCAGGGCGGGTGAGGCACGTACCAGTGCCCAGGGCAGTCAAACTAACTTTGACCAGCGGAAACATTTATTAGTTATATATATATTCGTTGGATTTTTTAGTAGCATTCTGCTGTCGGTGTTGGGGGGCCGACGGGCTCCGTGGGGAATCCGTCGGCACGGCCAGGCTTCGCCCAAACACCGGAATGCAGCCGTGGAGCTTAGCTCTCCTGCTGTGCCTCGAGCGGGTACTCACGGAGGGTCGCGGCAATGGCCCGGACAGCGGCAGCGTCTTCGGCCCACGGCCGTCCAGTCCGCGTGCACGCGTGGAAATTGATCACTTTCGAATGCTGGGCTGCCTCCGTCAGCTCGTCCCAGGCAGCTTGAAGATCCTCCGCCTGTCGTGAGGACGGGCCGGGACCCGCTGCCGGACCTGTACACGACGGACTGGCAAGTGCGGCCACTGAGGCCTTGTGACGAAAGAAGCTTTTGAAGCCCATTCCGGTTCGTCCCTTCTGTCATGAGCGCCGGGGCAATCAGAGTACAACGTCCTGGGCAGCGCGGGGTGAGCGTGCTTATGCCTGCCGCTATCACTGAATAAAAACGGGGCGGGACTCGGCAGTGTCCGCCGAGCCTGCCCGTGGCGGAGTCGCGCACTTGGCGGGGGTGTTCTTACGAGAGATCAGCTTCGGTCGAGGCAGTGACCGTGCGGATCCAGGCCAGGGCTTCCTGCTCGTCTGTGAAATACCTGCTCGGACACAGAGGCGCCGGAAGTCCGCGCCTTCCGTGGGCAATGACGCGGTCCACTGCCGTGCTGCCGATGATTGCAAAGGCTGTGACGGTAGCGGCTTCGCTGAAGACCCGGACAGCGTCGCGGCTGACATGCTCAACACCTGTGACCTGCAGCAGGATCGCACAGCCAGCACCGCCGGTTAGGGTCAGGAAGCGTTCCCGCACGGAGATCCCGTCCGGGGCTGTGATGTGGCCTCCGGGACGGAGTGTAATCCGGAGAATCCCATCGCTTTCAATCTCGAGGGTGACGTTCGCCGGGCCCGCGCCTGAGCATTCCGACTGGGGCCCTTTGTCTGGAAAGGGACGTTGTTCGTCTTCGGCATGGACCAGTGTGGTCATTACATCCCCCGGATGCGCTTCAACGGGATCCCGTCGGCGTAGTTGAACCCCGGCTCTGCTACGGGGGTTTGTGGAGGTCAGCCTACGCCCGCGTTTGGCAAAGGGTCCACGGAAAACCGGAATATTTTTGTCGTTTTCAAAAGCTGGTAGCACAACTTCCCGTGCAATTCCGGGGTTCCTGCAGATGTGCAGAGGAGTTCTGACATCTGTGCAACTAGCATCTGAAATCGACACTAGATCCTTTGACTAAGGCAGGCAATTGTCTTGATCAAAAACTCGGAGAACATTTAGGAAAACCGCTAAATGAGTGGGCAAAACCCCTATTCATTCAGTTGAATGATTGCTAAAATTAAGGTAGCAAGTCAGCCAGACGAACGAAACTTATTTGATACGAAACCAGGTGCTGAAAATGACTGTTTCACCCACCGCTTACACGGTCTACACCAAGCCCGATTGCCCGAACTGTGAGAAGACGAAGGACTACTTCGACTCCAAGGGCATCACCTACACGGCCGTGGACATCACCGAAGTGCCGGCAGTGCTGGAATACATCACCGCCGAACTCGGCTACTCCCAGGCGCCCGTCGTGGTGAACAACGCTGACGACGAGGACCACTGGTCCGGCCTGCGCCGCGACAAGCTCGTCCAGGCAGCCATGAGCCACAAGGCGGCGTGAAGACCGTGACCAACCCGCGCCCGGTCATCGGGTACAAGCTCAGCCCGCGGATCCCGTTGGAGGTGGACCTGTTCCGCCAGGTCAACCCCAGCGGTCGGATACCTACCGACGTTGTGGACCCCTACGTTGTGGAGCCCGCCATTGTGGAACCCCTCACCGAGGATCTGTACGACGACTACGCCAACCCGGCTAACGCTGGGGATGACCGGTACTTTGAGGCGATCAGCCGCGCCCCACTCGGGGACGGCGGGCTCTGGGATGAGCACACCGCGAACCAGTACCAGCCCAACGACCTCACTCACGACCAACCAGGTGGGACGAACCTCAGAACGAACCCACAACACCCACCGAGAACATCACCAGCAGACGAGGAAAAGGAACCATCATGGCCGGCGAAACAACCATTACTGTCATTGGAAACTTAACTTCGGATCCAGAACTCCGGTTTACGCCATCGGGATCCGCCGTAGCGAACTTCACCATCGCTTCAACGCCCAGGACGTTCGATCGTCAGTCTAATGAGTGGAAGGACGGGGAGACGCTGTTCCTCCGGGCCAGTGTGTGGCGGGAAGCGGCGGAAAACGTGGCCGAGTCCCTGACCAAGGGCATGCGCGTCATCGTGACCGGCCGGCTGAAGTCCCGTTCCTACGAAACGAAGGAAGGCGAAAAGCGCACCGTCATCGAGCTTGAAGTAGACGAGATTGGCCCCTCACTCCGGTATGCGAATGCGAAGGTCAACCGCACCCAGCGCGGCACCCAGGGCGGCGAGGGGGATGGCTACCGGGGCAATGCTAACTCCCAGCCCCAGTCCGGCGCGCAGGATGATCCCTGGGCTGTGCCGGCGACCAGCAATGTTGCCGGCGGGTGGGGCAACGGACCCGACTCCGAACCTCCCTTCTAAGCAGTACAACTGTCGGGGTCAGCAGATACGCTGGCCCCGACAGGCACCAGGCAGGCCACCGGCAAACCCAGACCCCGAGCAAAGGACACACAACAATGACGCACGCAGATGACCTCCGCGCTTGGGCGCGAGGCATGTACCCCACGGAGGCGGCAACGGAGCGCTGCTAAAGGCCTTTGGGGGTAAGTTCGCTGCACCCGGTAATCCGTGGGTACACACGAGCACCGAACCGGAAGGGCCCGGCCAGGTGAGGGCATGGATCGACTTCGCCGCCATCCCCGAAGAGGTTGGGCCGCTCTCCGGCGGGGAACGTCGTTTCCTCATGCTGGCTGCCTCCCTCGCTGAGGATGTTCCGGTGGTCTTGGGTGACCTCGTGTCGGGACTGGACCGTGAGAATCTGGATCTGGTGCTGGCCGCTATCGCGCATGCCGGCGGCAGCCACCAGCACTCGGATATCCGCTTCAACGAGGACGGCTCCATGTCCCTGGGGAAGGGTTACCTGGACAGCTTGCACCCGTGGCCGCGGACGCTGCGTGCCGTCTAACCAGGGCCGTTGTTGATGGCAAAGCCGAAGCGGATTCCGGCGTTCACGCCGTACTACACGGAGGACCAGGCGGGGCAGGTCCGGGCCGCGTTCAAGGCCGCCGGCCTGCAGGAGGGCGACGCCAGTGTTTCGGACCTTATCGTCCGGGCGACGATGCGTGAAGTGAAGCGCCTGCAGCGCAAGTACAACGGCGGCAAACCGTGGCCTCCGGTGCAGGCCGGCGGGCTGCGGCGAGGGCAGAGAACGATGGATGAAATGCAGCACCGAAACGAGGAAACGTAGCGATGGGTCAGTGGGCTGAAGACATGAACAAGACCGGGGTCCGCACGTCTCTGCCGTTCCCAAAGATGCTGACGATGGACGACGTCCAGGAGATCCTGAACCTCGGTAAACCGATGGTCTATGCACTCGTGCGGAGTGGCGAAATTCGGGCCGCAAAATTTGGGCCCCGGGGCATTTGGCGCGTTCGGGAGGATGACTTGGCCGCGTACATTGATGCCGCTTACGAGAAGACGGCTGAGCAGATTGCTTCGGGCCAGGCTCCCCGAGGGGGACGTCCGCGCGGACGAGTAATCGGCGAGCGTTTGGATACGGGGAAGGCCGGCACCTATGACAGGTGGCCGGTCTTCTGCGTCTTACTCGCACGCGCTTCTTGTGACCCCCTTTGTTGCGGCTGGTGACATTGCTTGGATCACGCGGGCCTGCGGAAGTTTGTGGTGATTAGCGCCGCCCTGCAGCTTGTGGTTGTCACCGCCCTGTACCGGCCCGGGAAGCCCCCTGTGCCTTCGAAGCCAACCCAGCGGAGTGGTTCCGTCGTGCCCAAGGATGCCTCGCTGTGTGGTCCTGTGTCGTCCCTGCTGAAGAAAAACCCGAGCGCTCCTTCAGGTGCGTCGGCAGCGCAGGTCCTGGACCATGGGGAAGGCTGCCGCTGGTGCGTTGATGACCTTCGAGGCTGTGCACATTCGCCGGCCCCCGGCGGTGACGTTCGTGTTCGTGGTGAGCTGGCGTCTGTGTGCAGCCGGTCAGGTGGGTCCCGTCGTGCACATGTGCGCGGGAAAAGCCCGAAGGATGTAGCTTTTGCCGTGCCCATGTGCGCGAGGGGCTAGTTCTCCTGGACGCCGTTTGCGTCGGACGGGTTGGGGGTCTCGGTGGGTTTGACCTGGGCCTTGCGCCGGCGGCCGGCCGCGGCTGGTTCCAGGCCAAGCTTCTTCAATTCGTCGGGGCTCCAGCCATCGCGGGTCGCTTTGACGTAGGCGCGCTTGTCGTCGCGTTCCGCGGCGGCCAGTTGCTCCTTTAGGTCGGTCACGCGCTGGCGTGCCTGGACAAGCTCTTCGACGGATTTGATGCGTGAGTCGAGCAGTGCGCGTGCCTGGTTCTTGGTGGCTTCAATGTTGATGTTTGCCATTGTGGCCGTCGTTGATTGTGTCAAGTAGTTCTGGACCCACTGTGACGGTTTGAATTGAGCCCACTTGGTGATGCTTCTGGGATTATCGTCGGTATGGTTTCTTCCGGATTGCCCGAGGCTCGATGTTGCCCGTGCGCGCCGTTGGTGTGCTGAGCGGGTGCCTGCCAGATTTAGGGATGAGGTGCGGGTGGAGTGCGATGTCTCTGCCCGTCACATCACGATTCTTGAATGCCGCCCGCCTTGGGATGAGAGTGGGGAAACGGAATGGTCGCGGTTCCCCATAGCCCGGATGTCTTTCACGAAGAAGACAGGGCTGTGGACCTTGTTCTGGCGTGACCGGAATCTGAAGTTCCATCAGTACCGGTTCCTTGCTCCCAGCCCCAGTCTTCAGGTCCTCCTGGACCATGTGGATAAAAGCGGGGATCCCATTTTCTGGGGATAGCAGCCAAGGGTAGTCATTCAACCCGCCAGCTGCTGGTTTTTGGTGTGGGCGAGCCGGTATGAGTCCGTACCGGTTTCGATGATGGTTCCCTTGAATGTGAGCCGGTCAACGATCGCCGCGCAAAGTCGGGGGTCCGTGAAGGTTTTGGTCCAGCCGGAAAATGATTCGTTGGTTGCTATCGCCACGGACGCTTTCTCCTCGCGTTCGGTGAGGACCTGGAAGAGCAGTTCGGCGCCACGTTTATCCAGTTCCATGTAGCCCAGGCTCGTCGATGCACAGCAGATCGACGCGGCCGTAACGGGCGATGGTCTTGGCCAGGACCTTTTCGTCTTCTGCCTCGACCAGCTCATTCACCAGCCTTGTGGCCAAGGTGTATCTGACCCTGAATCCCTTTTCCGCGGCGGCCGTACCGAGACCGATGAGCAGGTGGGACTTTCCGGTTCCCGAGTCCCCGATGAAGCACAGCGGCTGGCCTTTCCTGATCCAGTCGCCGGTCGCGAGGGTATTGATCGTGGCCTGGTTGATGTTCGGGTTGGCCTCGTAGTCGAAATCACCGAGCCATTTATCCCGCGGGAAGTTCGCCGCTTTCACTCTCCGTAATGAACTGCGCCGGTCGCGGTCATCACACTCGGCGAGCAACAACTCCGCGAGGAACCCCTGGTAGGAAAGCTGTTCTTTCCCTGCCACGGCCAGGGCTTCCTCAAGCACGGTCCTGATCGTTGGCAGGCGCAGCCGCCGGCATGCCTGTTCCACGGCCGCCATGGCGGCCTGTTCCGTCATTCCGCGTCGGCGGCGCAGCGTCTGGGAGATAACAACCGGTGGGGTCGGGCTCATGATGCGTTTCCTTCTCTGGCAGGGACGGGATCCGGGGCCGCGGCGCGGTCCGGGAACCTGAGGAGCCGGTCGTATGCTGCCATCGATGGCAGCGGCCGTTTGTCTGCGGGCAGGCCGGCGATCACTGCCGCCGGATCTGCCAAGCGCCGCTGGGTGAGGCTGAGAACACGGTGCTGAACAATTTTCGCTGGCCCGGGACAGCTCTGATCGACCGGACCCCGCACCGTGCCGCGTTCAGAGGCTGCCCGACGGGCTTCCACTGCGACGACATCGGCCGTTACTGCCCCGACCCGCAGCGCTGCAGTGATTCCGTCGACGACGTCCCGGGCGTCCATCGACCGGTGCAGGAGCAGAACATCGATCAGTTCTCTGGTCCCTGCCGCGTCGCCGTCGGTTTTCCTTACCGCTGCCCAGAACGCGTCATGGGCAGGGGTGAAAACACCCGAAGCGCGGGCCTGCGACAAGGCGGTGGATCCCGGCAGGGCACCGGGCTTGATGCGCAGTACTTCCAGATAGTGATCCAGCTGAACGCACTGGCCACCCCTGGCAACCGTGCGCGGATGGGTAGCGATCAGTGTTCTGCCGTCAAAGACCCGGATCTCGGTCGCCCGTAGTGAGACCCGCACTCTGCGGCCGATGAACCGGACCGGAACTGAATACCGGGCCGTTCTGACACTGATCAGCGCTGAGCGGTCGACCCTGGGCGTAAGCACCAGGCCCGGATCAAACCCTTCAACAGGTACCGGCGCCAGGTAAGGACGTTCAGCGGCGAAGTCCTGGCCTACGGTGTTGATCCTGTTGCCGATCCGCCGGCTGTCCTCACTTCGGTCCCACGCCCGGAGCTTCCCATTCAACTCCGCCAGGGATTCGACGGCCGGCACCGGAGTCAGAAAATTCCGCCGGAATCTGCCGACCTCTCCTTCGACCCCGCCCTTTTCATGGGCCCCGGAGATGCCAGGCTCGCAGTAAAAGGGATCAAAACCAAAATGGGACCGGAAGAGCACCCAACGCTCGTTCTCCGTCCTCTGCCGGCCGCCCCCGTAAAGGACCTTGGTCACCGCGCTGCTCAGGTTGTCGTACCGGATATGCCGCGCCGGGATCCCGCCGATCACGTCGAACGCGTCGATATGACCCTCCAGGAAAGCCTCCTGGCCACACGTCGGGTAAACCCGATGGACTGCTTTGCCGGAATGAGAGAGCCGGAAAGCGAACAGATAACACCTGGTCCGCACCCCGGCCAGGTCCACCCACACGTCCCCGAAATCAACCTCGGCCTCAGCACCGGGCGCGTGTTCCTGAGGAACGAAGACCTCCGGTCCCCGCCCGGCTCCGGCCTCAATCTCCACACGCTTCACCCGGACATAATCCCGGACAGTCGAATACGAAGCACCGGTAAATCCGTGTTCATCAGCAAGCCGGGCGAAAATCCGCCGGACCGTATGACGCTGCTTCCTGGGCGCCTGAAGGTCCTCGGACAGCATCGCATCAATCAGGATCTTGACCGGCTCCAGCTGACGGGCCACTCTCACCGGCGTTTTCCGTGGCGGCGGTTCCGCTGAATCCAACGCCAACCGCACAATCCTTCGCCCAACTCCGTGACGGCGGGCCAGCGCACGAATAGACAGCCCCTCCACCCGCGCGTCCCGGCGAATTCTGGCGAACAGCTCCACTTTTGACCCCATCCCATGCCCTCCACCCTTGGAAACCAGATGAGAACAACGCTGGGGTGGGTCCAAATCAAACCGTCACAAGCTACCCGGCGAGTCGGCAGGTGGGCTCAAATCAAACCGTCACACCGGGTCCAACTCAAACTGCCACAACCACGTCGTCCCTTCCACTGAAATTGTTTCAGTCCCTTCAGACTCACCCTAGCTGCCGGGCGTGCCGCCCGCCACCCAACACGCGAAAGAATGCCGCCCTGCTGTTTTGGCGGAGCAAGCTATACACTTACACCCGTGTAAGTGGCTTGTCGCCCTCGACACTGGTGATCGAGTACGGCACACTGGTCAGTGTGGTCCCCGGTTTCGGGGTCGCTGCCCTGGGCCAGTTGAAGGGATGGGGGAACGAGTGACCGAAGAGAATACGTCTCGTTCCCGGTTCTCCCGCCGGCGTCGGGAGAACAAGCCCGCAGGGACCAAGAAGCGTCGTGACGTGTGGGTCACCGCCGAGGAAGATGCTGCTCTGATGGCGCGTGCTGCCAGGGAGCGAGTGACCGTGCCGAACCTGCTGGTGTCATCGGCGTTGTCGGAGTCTTCCGACTCGCCCACGGAACGCCGCGCGATCGCTGCGGAATTGATGGCCCTTCACAACTTGCTGGCGCGCTCGTCGAACAACATCAACCAGTTGGCGCGGCAGGCGAACGCTACCGGTGACTTTCCTGTCGAGGCGAGCCAGGCGTTGAAGCATATCCGGACGGTTGCGATGCGGATTGATGACGCAATTGATGGGCTGATGTAGGCCCATGATTCCTAACATCACTCGCGGCTCACGGATGGCCGGCCTCATCCTTTATCTGGCATCCACGGATGCGGATAAGACGAAGAACGCACACACTGAACCGCACTTGGTGGCCGGTGACGCAGCGATCATGGCGTGGTACGACGACGGTGTCCTGGATAAGGACGATGCCCTGGCCATTGCCAAGCATCTTGACCGTCCCCGGAAGGCTTTCGGTGTCTCAGTTCAGGTCAAGGACATGCAGTGGGATGCGGCCAAAAAGGAGCGCGTTCACGTCGGCTACAAGGACGCCAGCGTCTGGCACTGCTCGCTGAGCCTGCGTGCCGAGGAAGGCGCACTGACGGACCAGCAGTGGGGTGACATTGCCAACGACTTTGTGGACGCAATGGGCTTCACCGAGGCCAGCGGAAAGGCCCGCTGCCGCTGGGCCGCGATCAATCACGGCACGTCGGAGAAGGGCAACCACCACATCCACATTGCTGTGTCCCTGATCCGTGAAGACGGCACCAAGGCATCCACGCACGGTGACTACAAAAGGGCGCAGCAGACCTGCCGCGAGCTCGAGGTGAAGTACGGGCTGGAACAGCTCTCCACCGTGCACGCCACCCGCGGTTACGACCGGGCCGAGAAGGCAACGGCTGTCCGTGACGAGCGCGAAATGCACCGCAGTGCTCTGGCACGGAAAGTGCGCGCCAGCGCGAGTGCGTCAGCGACGGAAGCAGAGTTCGTTCGGAGGGCCAGGGACACAGGAATGTTGCTCCGGCCGCGGTACGCGAAGAACACCACTGACGTCATAGTCGGTTACTCCGTGGCCGAACGACCGAAAGCGGGTGAGCGTCCCATTTGGTTCGGCGGCGGCACGTTGGCCTCGGACCTGAAGCTCGGCGCATTGCGTGAAGAATGGATGGACTCCCCTCAGCTGGCCACGGAGGCCGCAGCCGAGTGGAACGCCGCCGCGCGCAACAAGCGCAAGGTTTCCAGGACAGGTCCTGAGAACGCCACGCCGTCAGCAGATGTCTGGGTGGAGTACACCCGCAATGCTGCCGCCTTGGTTGAAAAGCTGCGGGTACTGCCACGGGATGACCACGCCACTTGGGCGAAGGCAGCCCGTGAAGTTTCAGGGGCCTTCGCTGCATGGTCGCATCGACTCGAACCCACTCCCGGACCGCTGGCTGCGACCGCTGCGGAGCTGTCCCGCACAGCGCAGTTGCGGGCACCACGGCAGCACAGCAAGCCTGTACCACTGCCCTCCATCGCGGGGACGGCCATGCTGTTCATGGCAGCGTCGAGCAAGAACAAGACAGCGGCCCAAGCCGCCCTCATGCTGCAGCTGGTGAACACTGCCTTTGCCATCCACGAGATGCACCAGCAATCGGGACGCACACGGGAGGCGCAGCGCATCCGCGCCGTCGTGATCGAACAGCTGAAGCCTTTCGCTGCCACGATGCCTAAACCCGTCACGGTAGGCGCACCCGAACAAGCCACGTCAGAACAGATGCCGGCGCCAAAGTCCGTGGAACTTGGTCTTCGCGGCATGGCTCCCATCCGCCCAGGTTCGGCAGTACCCACTAGACCGACACCGACTAAGAACCACCAGCACACGGGGCGCGAATCAAGCCCTGGACTCGACCGATAAAGAAGAACACCAAGTGCAAGGGGGAACACCATGAGTGAATCAGATGGAATCGATGACGTCCTGGACGGCGGAATGCGCCAGTCGCTGTTGATCGCCTCGCGGATCGCCGAAACCCTGGCCCGCCGCCGGCAGGAACTGCTGCGGCAGAGGGAACAGCAGGACGCCCAGGCAGCGCATGAAGCGCACACACAGCTGGCCGCCCAGCGCAGCGCCGCACGCGCAGCACTCTCGCCTATCGAGAAGGATCAGTGGTGGGACAAAGCGCAACCCAACGACATTGCCACTGCCCACTCTGTGGCCGAAGCCTGGAAAGACCATGACCCAGCGGCACTGGCGGCCGCCGAGCGCATCAGGCAGGAGGTCCTGACCCGCTACGGGATCGACACCCGCGACGTCGGCCCGGACACTGCATACCTGGAATCAGGCATTGAAACCATCACGGCGGAACGGGCGCGCCAAGAGGCCCTGGCTCTGAGCCAGGAAGAGGCCCGCAAGGCAGCCGCTGAACAGGAGAAAGCCATGCAGCTGCTCGCAGCGGCCCGTGCTGAGGAACTGCGCGCCCAAGCCGAAAAGCTGGCCCCTGAAATGGAGCGGCACCAGGTACCGGCGGAGTACCTGGCCAACCCCGAGCTGGCACAGGCGTTGCAGCGGGCCCACAACGCCAAAACACCGTCGGCTGCTGCAGCCGCCGACGCGGACATCAAGGAACGCATGTTCCTGATCAGCAAGGACGGTATAGACGGACCCGACATCGACCAGCTGCGCCAAGAAACCACAGCCAACGTCAACGGCGCCAACGATGCCCACTTCAAAGATGCCCAGTTCGTCAAAGCCGCCAAGGAAATGCACGAAGCCAAACTCCTCGCTGAGGGCGGTTTCCAGGGCTCCGAGCGATTGCCACTGGAGCAGCGCTACGAACGCGCTGAGAAGGAACTCTTTGCCCGCCTCGAAGGCGTCGGCCGGGAAATCGAAAACCGTGTCACCGGCAATGACAGCGGCCGGCTCAAGGACCAAGGTTTGAAGGCTGAAAGCACCTCGGCCGCAGACTACGGCTCAGCAGAACGCCAGCAAGCCTTTGCAGCGTCCCTGGCCACTACCGGGGCCAACGAAACCCAGGTGCGTGGGCGCGCCGCAGCCGAACGCAGCGAAGGCACACACCCCAGTGGTGCAGTCACCATGGGTAAAGGCGCAGCCAAAGCCAGGAAGACGCCTAGAGGGGCATCCAGGGGTGCCGAGCGGACCAAGAGTGGCCCCGCCCGCTAGATAATGCTTCCAGTAAAGGGGAGGAGGCCGCCCGGCGGTCTCCTCCCCTTTATATTTGCCCGCAGTCGCTGGTGCGGAGACATGGCTAACTGCTCGAACTCCGCGCCTAAGTCGTGGAGAGTCAACGTCTACTATTTGTGCATGGAACCAACAGCCGTCCGCGTTGACGACCCTGCCGGATGGTGGATGTATCCGTCCTCAACTACAGCTTCTCGCTTGATCGTGTTCGTGCACGGCTTCGGGGGTAGCGCGATCTCGACGTGGAATAACTTCGCCAAAGGCCAGCAAGAGAGCCGTTGGTGGATGGAGTCAGACCTGCTGTTTGTTGGGTATAACTCGAAGAGAGACGGTATCAAAGGGGTGGCCGACAGGCTTAGGCGAAATTTGCCTCGCTTTTATCCCACGCCATATGGGCCAGCAATGTCCTTTGAGGGCAACTCCGTGAGAGAGGACATTTCTTCGCCATACTCGGAGTTGATTGTCGTGGGCCACTCATTAGGCGGGCTCATCGTGCGTCACGCAGTAGTGGATGAGGCTGACGAATGGCTTAAGGCAGGCAGGATGGGTCCAAAGCCACTTCTACTGGACTCAACGCTGCGCCTCTTCAGCCCTGCAAGTGCGGGGTTCCGCGCTGCCGGTGTCCTGGGCGTTGCAAGGGCCTCGGGGTTCTGGCCTGCCTTGGAAATGTATCTCCGAAGATCATCTGCATACACAGATATGCAGCCTGGATCAACGATACTCTTGGACACCCGGGCAAGGACCGAACGTATTGTCGATAAGGAACAGGACATGGATGCTCTTCAGGCAAGAATCCTATGGGCAAGTCCAGACCAGGTTGTGATTGAAGGAAAATACGATTCGGATGTAATTAGCAGATCGGTTGACGGTCAGAGCCACAGATCAGTCTGCAAACCACGGGGCGACTACCCGGCGCCATGGGAGTTTGTCGAAAGGGGTGTGTACTAATCTTTGGAAGTTGATCCACTGAAATTTCGGCTGCGCGCCTTTGAACATAATTTCGTCAAGCCCATTGTGTCCGACCTTGAACGGGAGCCACTTCTAGAGCAGCGTGCACAAATCACTCCTTTCTGGCAATCTCTAGTCGCTGGCGCGGAGGAACCTGAGCCGCTCATCGATCACGATGCCCCCGCTAGCATCGGGCTGATGAAGGCTTTCCTTCTAGCCGAGGCAGGTGAATGGATTCGACTTGGCCGGCGAATAGGCTACTTCTCTTCAGAAGCTCCCCTAGTTCCCATAACCTTCGGGGGAACAAACCTTCTCAAAGACCGATTCGTGTTCCGCTACGCAGCCAGACCTAGCCGTATAGCGCGTTGGTATTCCGCTGGAGACGACGATGCCCAGCACTTCGCTGATGAATTGACCGCCGCGACTGAGCAGCTACATGATCATGAGGGACGCACTGAGCTGGTCAGACTTCTGCATTTTGCCACTCAACAAGAATGGGCGCGCCTATTTGGGATGCTCGAGGAGTTGGCCTCAACCCTGGAGAGGCGGCCAGACGCAAGTTTTTCGGACGCTGTCATGGAGCAATTGAGCTGGGCTTTTTTCGAGAGGCGTTTGACTTCCTTTGGTGCAGGCCCTTCAGCTTGGCGAAACACGCTTCGCCTTATCTCGCCAAACGGAGCGCTGGCCCGTGAGCGCTTCGACCAGCTAACAGAGGTAAGGAAAAGGATTGCTGCTGCAGCAGAAAGAATCGGGTCTGGAGATGGATCCACTGCGTCAGCGCTTCTAGCTTCACTCCTGCAACGAGAGCCAGATCGTCGTCCCGGCGGCTCCGACCTTCCGCTGATGTTTTCACGAGTTGACGAACAGGCTCTCCCGCAGTCGAATCAGTGGCTTTCATGGAATTTTCTGTCGACGGACGAGTAACTTGGGCCCGGCTCATTCAGCGGGAAGGCTGACTGGGAGTCGTCATGACGTCGATTCTCGTGCGTCTCGGAACCAGCCGCTGGGTGCTTTTTTCGGTTCCAGGTGTTCGGGGTCGCGGTGCTCTTTCATGTCGCAGTTGTAAAACGGTCCCTGGGGATCCAGGAGGACTCGCATGTGGTGGTCTGCGTGGTCACGCCACCAGACGCTCATGCCGGTGGCGGGGTCCAAGCGGAGGTGCTCCCAGGCCCGCCACAATGCAGCTACGCGTGAGACGGCCTCGGGGTGGAAATACCACTCGATGCACCATTTCGCGGATTTTCCGGTGACGCTGCGGACATACGTGGGCAGCAACTGCTCATGCAGGAACTCCTCGGGCGAACCATAGACGAGCTCCGGCTTCTTCTCGGTCTTCTCGTCTTCAGTTCCGCCGGCATGGGGGGCGGAGTGTCCGTGTCGAACAACCCAAAATCATCTGTCACGGCAGCAGTTCCTTACTTCGTTACCCAGGGATTAGCGACAGCGGCGGCTGCAACCGGCTCCGCCTCTTCCTCGGGCTGGGGGCTGTACTTCTTGATGGATGACTCCACCGCGTCTTTGTGGGGCCCGGTATACCAAGGCATGGTCCGAACGAGGGTTGCCGGTGCGCCCGAGGACAGGACAACGGCGCGGCCGCGGTCCAGGCTCCGCCAGGTTGGAGACATCGAAGATGCGTTCCTTGCTTTCCTGCCGGGATCGGCTGGACCCGGACTTCCCTGATGAGACGGAGACGTTGATGTAGCTGTAGTCCCCGATCAGGTCAGAAAGGGCGCGGAGGAAGCCTTCTTCGGCTACACCGCCGCCGTAGACCTTGACGTTGGCAGCAGACCAGATTTTCCGCATGTTGGCCTCACCCCAGAGCTCGACGCCCTGAGACCAGGACTGCAGGATGCCCATAACGATCAGGCCCTTGGAACCGTAGTGGCTGAACTGATCCGGCAGGCCGGCCCAGCGAACAACGTTGGCCAGGCTCGTCCAGGGCGAACAGCGCCGGCTTGGGAAGGCGGCCGCCGCTGCGCTCTGCGCGTTCCTCCATAGCCTCTGCAATCGCCACGGTGAGGGCCGTAGTGAGCGGGGCCGCTGAGCCTGCCCCTTCCTTTGAGAGGATGTAGATCGTCTCCTGGGACGCGGCGAAGGCGTGAGGGTTGAACTGTCGCCGCGCATCACTTGCGACGCTAGCCCCGCCCGTCGGGGCGACCCAACGGAGCGTATTCCTGCTCTTGAGGCACTGGATCATCTTCTCGGCGGTGCCGAAGATACCGTCGCGCTGCTTGTCAGCCAGCTCCAGCGTGGACTCCAGGCCCTTGTACTGCAGGCTCGTAGTCATTGGCCTTAAGGATGTTGATCGGTTCACGGTTCACCTGCTCCGTCACCCACAGATACACCTGCGTGATCGGCAGGCCGCCGAGGGCGGCCGCAAGGAAGTACGAAGAGAGGATGTCTTCGGCCTTCGGGTCGAAGTACGCGTCGGGCTTGGATCCTGGCACCCGCGACCCGACGGAGAAATGCTGGGTGAGCTTGTACGCCTTCTCTTCATCGGTGACGTAGGACAGGGGGTTCCACCACCAGTCCGGCTCTTCCTGGGCGATCTTCTGCGGGTCGAACACCCACACCGGCGCCGTGGCCTCACGGACGCCACGGGTGCCGTCCACCACGTCACGCTTATTCGACGTCGAGACCACCGCGCCGGGAGCGTCCAGAATCGCGGGCATCACCCGGGAGGTCGATTTACCGGTCCGGGGTCCCCAAATGTCGAGGCTGAGGTCTTCCCACGACTGGACGAATTTCTGGCCCGTGGACACAACCTTGCCCACGACGATGCCGGGGTTGTCCTTGATGCCCAACCGCTCGGCCTTGGCCTGGGCTCCCTTGTCGGAGAACGCGGCAAGGGACTTTCCTCGGCCCAAATACCGGGCTGCCTTGTCGACCCGGGCACGCTTGGACGCGCCTTGCCGCCAGGCCACCAGGACGACGACGGCCAGGGCCAGGACCAGTCCGACCAGCACGCAGACGACAATTGTGGCCTGGGCAGGCCAGGGAACCTTGCCCTTGATAAGCCCCGCGATCAGGTCAACTGGATGAGCGGGGGAGCGTCGATGCCGGCCATCCAGGACCCCAGGTGCACGGCAGCGTACGTGCCGCCGCCAAAGACGACGATGAACCCGATAGCCAGCCACACCAAGATGGCGTCACCAAGGCCGATACCCTTACGATTCGGCGCACTCATAGTCTTCCTTTCGGCTTGGAATAAGCGAGGAGACCAACCAAAACAAGGACGCTTAGTGGTTTCCAGCTACCGGGATTAGTCTGCTTCTCACGTTCTATAACCAGCTCAACATTCTCCGTTCGCAGAGCTTCGATAGTCTCCTCTAGCCGCTTAGCTGCCCAGCGCCCGTACAGGTAGAAGACCACCGTGAGTACGGCTGGTACGAGGGGAGAAACGTACCAGGGCATTTCTGGAATCAGACCCAATGACCAAGCGCCCAAAAGGCAGAAGAACTCCACCAAGGAGAGACCCTTGAGTATCGGCGCCTCTCCCCTGTCAGTAAACGCCGCAGTCAACGTGAACCCAATGCAAGCGGCAAGGGCTAGGTACTTAGGCAAATTTGAAAAGTCCTGCTTAACCAATCTGCAATAAAGAGCGCAATGAACACCAGATAGAAGATGACCGAACCGGCCATCGAAACATGAGCGGTTGCTTTACGAATGTTCTCCCTCATGCGTGACCTTCTTGTTCCAAAATCGGTATGACGGGTAGGGCCGGGTCGAGGATGGGTTCCGGGACTCCGTGCCATTTCCCGTCGGTGTCGTTTACCCCGTCTGGGCCGTGCTCCACGGATGTCAGTCCGACCTGCACCGGGATTCCGGGACGGCCGCCGACCTTGATGAGGAACTTTCCACGTCCTGGCGGTTCGACGTCGACACCGCGGGAGTCCCACGCGGGCGGATCCTGCCAGGAGGTGAGCTTCTGTTGTTCCTGCCGAGACAGCGGGATTGCGGAGGTCAGCAGCGGCATTTCGGAGGCGGGGAGGCCGCCGCAGATGACCATGCCGGAGCGTTCGACGAAGCCGCGGGCTTTCATCCGGTCCTCTTCTGCGGGCAGGGCCAGCAGGTCGGACATGGTGTGGGAGATCATGATCTGCCCCACGCCGACGGATCTGTTGAGTCGGGTGAGGGCGTCCACGCGGTCGACCATGCCCTTCCCGGCGCGCAGGGCCCGCCACAGCTCGTCCAGGACGACGAAGTAGTTCCTGCGTGGTTCCAGGCCTGCGTCGGCGAGGGCGTTGGCGACGTTCACGGTTCCGAAGCCGTAGGACCAGCAGGCCAGCAGCACGGCGGCCTGCAGGTCGGTTTCGGTCTCGTCGATGCTGGAGACGTCGAAGACGACGGCGCGGTCCCGCTTCATGGGGTTGGTGGTCTGACGGGAGAAGATTTCGCCGAGCTTTCCGCCGCCGGTCAGGCCCAGCAGGGTTGCTTCCAGTGCCCGGGTTTCCTGCAGGTAGATGCTCATGTCGCCGCGGTCCAGCGCGACCTGGCGCAGTTCGTCCGGGGCCGAGACGATGACGTCCAGCAGGTCTTTGAGGACCGGGACGCCGTCGAAGCGTTCATCGAGGACCCGCAGCGCCCGGTCCAGGATGGTTTGTTCCTGGTCGGTGGGTGGGTTGTTCCGGCTGATGGTGATGAGGGAGACGACCATGGTCAGGCGCCGGCCATGGGCGTCGGCACGGACCCGGGCGGCGTCTTCGTGGTGCCCGCTGTCTTCCAGCAGCTGGGCTGCCTCCACTGCCTGGCCAGGGTCGAGGATGTTCATGTAGCCGACGCCGCGGCCGAGCTTGATGACCTGGCCGCCGAGCGCTTTCACGGCTTTGACGTGCTCGCCTTTGAGGTCGCCCAGGATCAGGGGGTGGACGCCCTGCGCGGAGAGGCCGATGAACATTCGCCGCACCACCGTGGATTTCCCGAGGCCAGGCTTGCCGAGGATGAACGCCGACGGGTTGGAAATCAGCCGTGCGCGCTGGAACCAGCTGATCGGGTCACAGCACACCGTTGCCTGCGTCTCCTCATGCCGACCCAGGGGGACACCGATCATGGGCGAGGACGCACCCGAGGAGAACGGCCACAGCCCGCAGACCTGAACCGTCGTCCCCCGATACTCCCGGACGGACGGGAGCAGCTGGGCCATGCCGCCGCCCCGTCCGGTCCAGCCCCGCGAGCCAGGCCCTGCTTCCTTGGCCGGGGCTTTTGCTGTCTTTACTGTCTTTGCCTTCTTTGCTGTCAAAAGCTTCATGCGGGCCATTAGAGGGCGTCCTTAATCTCGGTGGGCACCATGCTGTGCTTGGGCAGGACCAGCCCCAGGGGCAGGGACGCGGCGAATGCGGTGTCCTGGGAGCCGTAGGCGCGGCGCAGCAGAACGCGGGCGGTCCCGGAGGTCTGCTCGATGGCGGCAACGGCATCCGGCAGGCGATCCTTGTCGGTCACAGTGGCGGTGACAACCATGCCGAAGTTCACCAGTCCCGCACCCTGAGCTTCTTCCTGCGCGGTCTGCACGGCCGAGCGGGCATCCACCAGTGCCCGTGCCGTGGGCCGGGTACCGGAGGTGATTCGGACGTTGGCGTTGTTCTGGTCCCGCTCAACGACCGTTGCTGCGCGTGCGGAGTCCATCGGGCGGTACAGCAGGGAGACGCGCTTGCGGTCAATGTCCCCGTGCGGGGCCAGAAGCCGGGACAGGACCGAGGAGTTTACGGACCCGCGGGGAGCGCCGGTCATGGTCCAGGAGGCCGAGAACGCGGAGTCGTGGCGGTAGTCGTCCCAGCTGGCCTGCGTCGCGGTCGGGCCGACCTCGCCCCAGCTCAAGGACACCGGCGTGCCGGCCGCGTGGGCTTCGTCAATGATCAGCGCTGCGGGCGGGTCGTAGGCGATCCGCACGACCTCGCAGAGTTCCTGCGCAGACATGGGACGGGCAATCCCTGCCCCGGTGGACTGCAGCCGTGCCGACAGGCCGGGGATCCGGGACGCCAGGTCGCGGGCGACATCCTCCGGTGTGCGCTTTTTCGAACCCGCCCGCAGGGAGGCACTGAAGGTCAAGGACACCCAGGCGCGGACCGTGGCCGAGCCTTCCGGGTAGGTGTCGACGACCTCATGCAGCATGTCCCTGGCGAACTGCGGAGCGTTCGGGTCGATGTTCATCATGACCTCATTCCGCAGCCGGTACCCGGAGTCCGGGGCGGTCTCAACAGTCACGGCCGCGGCATCCAGGCCGGCCTCATCGGCGAGCCCGGCGAGCCAGCCGCCCCAGTTCGCTACCCAGGCATCGACCTGTTCCGGGTCAACGAGCGAGGCACCGTCGGGTTCGGTGGAGAAGATCACGGTGAAGTGGCTGGTGGCCGGGACGTGCAGCATGGCGAAGGGGCGCTTGTAGGAGTCAGTGAACTCGTACAGCGTGGACTTCGCCGCCAACCCGGGCAGCTGGTACATGCCCCACTCCGTCACGCCAAGCGGCCCCGAACGGTACAGGTTGGTCCCAGAGGACTTTGACACCCTGAAAGCCAAGCGAGTACCGAAACGATCCACTACGGACTGGCCGTGCTTGTCCTTCACGGTCAGCAACAGCGCGCAGGCGCCGGCGACGGCAAGAACGCCCAAACCGACGAACAGGCCCCAGATGGCGAAGCTGACGATACCCAGCAGGAGTCCGACCATGACGATGCCGGTGCCGATAGCGCCGAGGTTGCCCAGGCCGGCTGAGCGCGGGACGCGCCAGTTGCCGTAGGACGGTTCCTTGTATTCGGTGTTAATTGCTGCCACTGGGGCCCTCCCCGGTTGAATCCTGCGCGGTCGTCTTGATTGCCTCTGATGTCCTGGACGCCACCTGTACGCCTGCGGCTACGGCCATGCCGGCCGGGCCCGTAGCTGCGGCACCGGTCGTGGCTGCAGTGGTTCCGGCCGGTGCTGCCACTCCAGCTGTGCCTGCCTTACCAGCTGCCCCACCCGGGCCCATAGTGCCGGGCGTTGGCTGCCCTCCCCCACCCCGAGGACCGGAGGATCCGGGGCTCCCTTTGGGAGAGCTGCCTGCGTTCGTACCGGATGTATTGCTGGTGCTTGCTGGGATCGGTGATGCATTACCCCGCCCGCTGCCGGCGCGGCCCATGGAGACAGCTCCAGTGGCGAGAGCACCCACAGCCGCTCCGGCCGCTGCGCCGCTGCCAGAGGCAACGGCTCCGACCATGGGGGTGACGAACCGCATCAGGGCCGGAAGCGCGAACAAGGCCACGATCATGAGAGTGAACCCGCTGATAGAGCCAACGAGGGCGTCACGGCCGCTCGTGTTGCCCATCAGCAGAAACGCGACCGAGTACACGATGGCTGCCGCAGGCTTGTAGAGGATGAAGGCGATGGTCCATCCGACGGCCTTTTGAAACCATTGCCTGCCCATCTCGGTATTCGTGAAGGCAGCGGTGGTTGGAAGGATGCCGGCCAGGATCACCAGCATGCCGCTGCGCACCACCATCAGCACGATCTGGACCAGCGATGCGATCAATCCGACCAGGCCCAGGACGATCAGAATGAAGGCCCCAACGCCGGTCTGCCCCGTTACGACGAGGACGTGCATCGATTCCGCGAAACCCTTCCCATCGGTGGCCCGCTGGATGATCGCGGCCGCGAAGGCGTCCGCCGCGATGATCAAGATGGAGATGACCCCCACACCAAGACTGGACACCACAGTAAGGGTTATGAGGGAGCGCAAGAGATCTTTCAATGGTGCACCCCGCTGCTCCCAAATCATGCGGATTCCTCCGATGATGACTGCCAGGACGGCCAAGGTTAGCGTCCATGGCCACAGCTGGCTGTTCACCGTGGTGACCACCGGGCTCGCTCCGGTGCGGTCGTCGCTGATGAGGTTCACGGTTGGCATGGAGACCCAGAAGGTCGAGAGGGTCGTCACCATCTGGCTCATTCCCTCCATGATGGATTTCGCCAAGTTGCTGATTGCATCATCGGCCAGGCCCTGAACCCAGTCACCAACGGGGTTCCATGTGGGTTTCATGCTCCACTCCACGGGATAAAGCCGGACAGGTCCCGTATCTGTCGCGGTTCTTCCAGCGGCGCGCCGTTATCGGCGACGACGCCTTTCCAGTCACCGTCCTGCCAGAGCAACGTGGTGCGAACAGAGGCAAGCGCACCGTTGTCTGCCTTGAATGCCAAGTCGACGACAGCTTGGTTGGCCGTATAGGAGACGTTGAATCCGGCGATCTGGATTTTCACGGCTGATGCGGGAGCCTGAGTCTGGGGCGCTTTCATTCCTGCCTCGCGCCCAGGTCCCTTTGCCGCAAGCTGCTCGGCGATGGCACGTTCCTTGGAAGGGTCGCTGCCGAGTGCCCAAAGGTTTACAGCCGCGTACAGCGCACCCTTTGGTGTGTGGGCGAAGCAAGACCTGATCCCCTGGGCGTCGGTCTTCCCCGGCCCAATTTGTGGGTCGGTGGGAGCGGCCATCGTTCCTACCAGTTCCCATTTGGTTTCGGGCGCTGCACCCAGGGACGTTTCCGTCGAGGTTGGAAGACCGCAGACGCTGCTGCCAGCGGCAGAGGCGCTGGCGCTGGCGCTGGCAGCAGGCGTGCTCCCGGTTCCGGGAATTGGCGATGCTGGCTGTGCGTCACTCTGTCCCTTGGGGAGCAGGAAGATGACAATTCCGGCTGCCAGCAGCGCGACCACCAGAACGGCCGCGATGATGAAGCCGGGTTTTGTGAACGGATTGCTTTCGGTGGTGCTCTCTGTTGACTGGCTCATACGGAACCTCCCGTTGATGGTGCTGGCTTAGACGAAGGCGCGGACGATGCCTGCGGCTCCGGTGATGATGATGCAGCCCATCAGGACCCAGCCGAGCTTGCCGATCGCCTGCGCGCCTTCACCGCGCTGGAGCTGAATGACCATGCCGATACCGACGATGATGACGCCCAGGACGCCCAGGACCAGGCCGATTCCCGAAGCCCAGTTCAGGATGGTCAGCAGACCGCCCGCCTGCGCAGGGACAACGGGGGTGGGGTTAGGGATAACGCTGGTGGTGACTGCAGTGAACTTGTTCATGGTGAGACCTTTCAGTGGTTGGTAGCCGTGGCCAGGGCGGCCACGTCGGTAATGAAGCGCTGGTATTCGCGGGCGACTGGCAGTTCCGTGGTGTCCGTGTGCCGCCAAGCGTCCACCCAGGGCAGCGCCCAGAATCTTGGTGCCCCACCGCCTACGAGGGCGGCGAAGTCCCGGAGCGCTTTAGGTGTCTTTCCTGGGGCGTCTGCCAGGACGGCGAGTCCAAGCAGGTCGGTCTGCGGGGCTGCACCTGACGCCCACTGGGTGAGCGTGTTCCTGGCAGTTGTCAGGCCCCGCATGTCTGCGCGGCAGACCAGCAGCACCCGCGGTTTGCCGCCGCTGGGAAGAACAGGCCAGCAATGGTCTGTGGAACGGGCAGACTCGATGAGGTCAGTGATCCGGCTTTCACCCGCTCCCCCATGGGTGCCAACAACCCAGAGACGGGCTGTGCCGGCCATGCTGCGGGACGCCAGCCGGTCCGCCGCGTCTGGCTCGACCATGCCGCGCAGCGGCGCGCTGATGGCCGCCGCCGGCGGAACAGCCACGTCCAGCGTCTCCTCTGCCGGTTCATCGGCCGTGGGGCGGGTAATCCAGGGGTTCAGGGTCTGTTGCATGGTTCCTCCTCTCAACTCGTACGTTCCGTGTGATCGTTCTAAAAGCCTTCGGCGACGGCGGCCGCCGCCGCGAGCCATGCCCGCTGGGTCGCGGGCTGGAGCGCTTCGTAGCGGATGGGCCCGTTGACCAGGGCGGGGTCATACGGGATACGGACGACGGCACGCACGAACGGCTCGAAGCCGTCCGCGATGCGCTGTGCCTCGGCTTTGGCCCGCTTCAGGGCGTCTCCGGTCATGCTGCGCTTGGCATCGGTAGATTCGGAGACGATCACGACCGCGTTGCGTGCCAGTTCGGCATCGTGGCCACCACGGGATTCGAGCGTCTGCAGCGTCAGCCGTGCTGCTTCTGCGCGGTCCTCGATGGCGGTTACCGGGACGACGAGCTGGTTGGTGTGGTCGATCATCCGCCGCCAGTTCGCTGCACGGGCGGTGTTGCCGGAATCCATGATGACCAGGCGGTAGTAGCGGGTGAGGACCTGGTGGGCGATGTCCACTTCCTCGGCGGTGACTTCGTGGTCGCCTTCTTCGTTTTCGTCGGAGCGCAGCACGTCGAACTTATCGGCGGTCTGGTGGTGGACGAACTTGGCGATCTCGGCCGCGTTTGTGGACGGGGACAGCAGCTCGGTGGAGGAATCGATCAGGTCCAGGACGCTGCGGTCGTGGGCGCCCTTCTCGGTCCGCCATCCCAGGGTGCCCTGGGACTCGTTGTTGTCCCACGCCACCGTGGCCGCTCCGCTGTAGCGGGCAAGGATCGCCGAAAGCATCACGACCGTAGGGGTCTTGTTGGCCCCGCCCTTGCGGTTGACCACGGCAATGGTCCGCGGTCCGGGCCAGTGCTGGCTGACGGTGCGGATGTCTTCACGCTCGGACAGTTCCTCGTCCGAGGGGTCCATCCGGAAGCCCAGGCGGGTCAGGGTCCCGCGCCAGCCCTGGGTGGCTGGCTCCAGCACCGGGGCGCTGACCAGGAAGGAGGTCTCCTTCAAGCTACGTCGGGTGACCGGAGCATCGGCTGCAGCAGCCTGCTCGGGTGCCCCGGAGGTCGGAGCAACGTCCTCAACCAAGGCGGTTTCCGCGGCAAGGGGTGGCCACGGCTGGCGTTCCACGGTTGGCTGGGCGGGTTCAGGCTTCACGGCAGGCGTTGCCGCTGGAGTGGTGTCGGTGGATCCGACTGCGACCGGAGCGGGCGTGCTGGCGGGTCCGCCCGTGCGGCGGCGGGCGGTGCGGGGCTCGTAGGAGACGGATTCGACGTTTCCGTCCGGGTGGACGATCAGTTCGCCGTGGCCTTCGGGATCCTCGATGCGGACCCGGACGGGGCGCTGCAGCGTCTTGGCTTCGGCCATGACGATGGCCAGGGCATTGTCTCGCAGGTCCTGCAGGGTCTCCCCTGCCGGGACGACGCGGGAGTTTCCTGCGACTACGACTTCGGCGGTGCCGTTGTCGCTGATGATGGCCTTGATGTTTGGGAAGGCCAGTACCTCGGTGGGTGTGGTGCTCATGAAACCTGTTTCCTTTACGTTGACGGGGTTATTGAGGTGCGGGCGTTCAGGCTGTGGGTGGGGTGAGCCGGTTGACCTTCCAGGGGGCCTGTGGGCCGGTGCGGAGCAGCTGCAGGGTGTAGGTGCCGGCGTCGGTTGGAACGGCTGCCATGACGCCGTAGCCGTTGGTGTCATCGACTGTCAGCGTTGCGGGGCCGGTGACCCGGGTGGCGGGGACGTTGGCGGGGTCCACTGCTGAGTAGTCGGCGGTGGCCTGGGGTGTGAGCCAGCGGGCGAGGTCGTTGGCCCACTGCTTGTCCTCCACGGTGGGGCGGGCGAAGTCCGTCATGGCCTTTTGGGCGGTGTCTACGGCGGCGTCCTTGCTGGCCTGGTCCCAGGTGATGCCGATGGTGGCCGGGACGGTGCCGTTGGGGGCCTGTGGGCCGCTGCTCGCACTCAGGGAGACCGGTGCCGTGGCTGTGGCGACTGTGCTGGTCGCCGGGGCGGGCGTGGTGTTCGCTGCCGGTGCGCAGGCGGTGCACAGCAGGACCACCGCGGTCAGTGCGAGTGACTTTTTCACTTCTTCTCCTCTTGGGTGGGCAGGTACAGAAAGGCTGACGGGACCGTGTTGCTCACGGTGCGGGTGTAGTAGTTGTGGTCATCCGGTGGCGGGTTGCCGTTGTAGCCCTCTTCGACGTAGGTCCCGTTGTCCTTGACTTCCTTGACCACAGCGACGTGCCCATAGGTCGGGTCCGCTCCCCCGGCGCCGGGCGCGTACCAAACAACTGCGCCCACCTTGGGTGTGCTGCCAGTGGCCCAGCCCTTGGCGTCCCAGCCGGCCTTCCAGGTCAGAGCGGAACCGAGGCCCTGTCCGTCCGGGCGGAAGGTGCCGTTGAGGAACTTGAACGGGGCACTGGTGGATCCCATCTGCTGGTTGACCCGCCACAGGGCAAAGTCCACGCATTCGCGATAGAACATGCCCAGCGGCGAGGCCGCCGCTGCTCCCGCTCCGGCCTGCATCCAGGTGGGTGAGTTCTTCCACGGGTAATCGTCCCCGGCGCCGGACTGCCCTGGAATGGCGCAGCCGCCGCCTTCCAGCGAGAACTTGCCGTCCGAGAGTGCCTGGACGAGTTTCACGGCTTCGGGCCAGTACTTCTGGTAGTGGTAGGGGTCCGCGTTCCGCTGGACCTGGTTGCCGGCAATGGTGGGCTCCAGCAGTTCCCATCCGGCTACCTTCTGCAGCGCCTTGATGAAGTTGGTCGCGCTGACGGTGGGGTCCATACGGTCCGAGTACGAGCCCCAGGCGCCGTTCCCACGCTGTTGGAACAACCCACGCGAATCCGGCCCCGCGGTGTCTCCGCGGTCCAGAACGTGCAGCCCAGACTCCCCCAGGGCGACCATGACGCTGATCATCTGGCCCTTCATGGGAAGGTCCAGCGCCTTGCCGGCACCCATGATCGCCGCGGCGTTCTTCAACTGCTCCTGGGAGTACCCCTCGACCTTTGTATCGCCGTTGATGGTGACTGAGACGGTCGGGCCGCAGTCGGCAGCGGCCGGCTTCGCTGGGGCAAGGAGCAAGAGGATGGAAAAGACCAATCCGACCAAGATGCCGGGGACCACAATCATGGCCACGAGGCCAAGCGACTTCCGCTGCATCACGACGGACCCTTGCTGCGGAGGCGGACGGGCCAGTTGGCGTCGAACAGCGTCGTCATCCTGCTTCCCCCAATTTGAACCTGCCTTCACCTGATGGCGACTGACTTCTACCTTGAGCATAGCGGGTAATTTAATTACCCGCTACAGTGTTGCTGTGCGAGCACACACGCGGGTACGGCAAGATTGCAGGTATGCCCAGGTATGCCCATCCGAAGACCGCTGCTCATTTGGAGCCGGTCATTAATGCGTTCGGGAACCTGACTAGAGTGGCCATCATTGGGTTCCTGGCGCAGCACGGTCCTGCCACGCGGGGCGAGGTCGCGACGGGCCTCAGCATCGGGGTGGCGACGGCGAAGCACAATCTGCAGTTGCTCACCGACGAGGGAATTACCTCTCAGGATCCGCCGGCTACGGAAGAGCGCAACGGGATGAGGGTGCAGTATTTGCTGGCGCGGGAAGAGGTCGAGCGGCGCTACAGGCTGCTGGGCGAAGCTTTGGGTGTAGTTACGGAGGGCGACTAAACGCCCCTTGCCACCGGCTCCACTGCTACCCCTGGCTGGCTGGTGATAGTCAGGACGGCCCGAAGAACGGCTTCCGGCGGCCTGCAGGTAGCGGCGCATACGCCAATCCTACTGAAATAATTTCAGTAGTGAATTTCTTTCAGTCGGGCGTGGTGCCTTCAGGTCGGGGCCGGCTCGGAAGATTCCTCAAAGCCTCCGTTACCGCGCGGACAGCGTCGATGTTCACTTCGCCAAGGACGCGAGCAGCAAAATGTTCTACCTCTGAGATGCGCAGCGCTTCGATCAGCCGAAGTTCGGCTTCGACCCTCTCGGGAACAGGGCCGCTGCGCTGCAGCAAGTAATCGGGGTCCACATCGAAGAAGTACGCGAGAGCTTTCAGCAGCTCCGGGTCCCACCGGTTATCCGGGGACCCCGCCAAAAGCCGATGCCACCGGGTCTTCGTCAGATTGAAGCCCTGTTCGGCCAGGCCGGCGCGGATCTCTTCATAGGTGAAGCTGGCGGCACCCTTGGCGTGCACGATGTCGAGAAGGAGTTGCAGCTTGGACGCCAAGACCTCCCGGTCTGTCCTGCTGTCAACGGGGTCGGTGCCCTCAGTCATTTTTCCTGCTCTCGGAGCTGCATCTGGCCGTTCGTTGTACCGGTCTGCTGTTCCAAAACTGGGGACCCTGAACGTTCAGAAAAAATACTATGTCAGTTCAGAATCAGCATGCAGGCTGATCCGAATACGACAAGCCCTGTTACGAACCCGGCCAGCACCTGCGAGAGCGTGTGATCCTTCAGATAGACCCTTGACCAGCACACCAAAGGCGCGGCGATCACAAACGGGATTGACCACACTCCGAACAGTATTGCCGACGAGATCGTCGCTCCCCCAAGAGTCATGGCGTGACCGGACACTTTCCAAAACGGGCTGACGATAATGAGTGCCAGGATTCCCCCGAGAATCCCGGCAATCAGCGCCCACACCGTTAGCGGGGTGTCGATCAATGTCAGTATTCCGCAGCCAACAAGAGCCGATGCCAGCGTCCACAGCATCACCGGACGGCGCTGCTTTTTGTCCCCCACATGGTGATCGGTAAGTGTCCCTCGGCGGGCAAGAATGACCACCACCAGCAACGGCGCCAGACAGATCGTCACGGCGGCCACTAGCCCAGGAAGCACCGCGGCCACCCCTCCCCCACCACACACTGAAGCGAGAACGAGCAGCAGCGAAAGAACGAGAGGCGGCTGGGCCACTTCCGTTGAAATGCGCGCGATTCGCTGAATCACCGAAGGGGTAACGACCGCGAATTGGGTGTCTGTAGCCACCTAGATTTCCGCCCTTTTCCTAAGCTCCAGCCCGAGAGGCTCGAATGTGTTGGTCAACCGTCGCTGAGCCAGGACAAGCGCCCTCTCAGCTGCCGGAGAGTACTTTGCTTGCTGGCCCGCGGCACGAAGGTCCCCTATGGCAATAACCAAGGTGTATAGCCGCTCGGCTGGGCGCGGGCCCAGGACATCCACCGCAAAAGCGAAACGTTCCCCCTGGGCCTTTAGGGCAGGGAACTTGCAGTGGAGGACGAGAATCCAGAACCGATCCACGAGAGCCAGCCTGCGCCAGAGCCGCACCATTGGCGGGATGCCGAGGCCCAGCGATGTGAGCAGGATTCCGCTGTAGAAGAAGGGCGTGAACAGCAGGTACGCCATATCAGTTAGGGAACTGCTGAAACCGGCGAAGCGGAGGCTCATGTAAATGATTTCGTCAATACAGCCCAGGACCATGAGCCCCATTCCGATACCAACGACCGTGGCGCTGGCGCGCACGGTTCGGCTGTCACGTGGACCAATGCTGACCCGCAGGACGGAGAGGCCCAGACCGCCAAGGACCGCCATGTAGACCGTTGCGTAAACATAGACCGCCGGCTGGTGCACGGTTTCCGGGATGAAGGCATCCGTCGTCGGGACGAAGGATTGAAGGGTGAACGGGATGACTATGGCCAGCAAGAGTGCGGCCAGAAACAGTGGCCTGCGAGTCACGCGCTGCTTGGTCTCCGGTTCCGTGGACAGTGCACTGAAAACACCCTCCCGGACCAGCCACACCGCAGCGGTAACGAGGAGGTTCCGCACCAGGTGAAGCCAGTTGGTCCCCCCGATGAGAGCGTCAAGGGTGCTTTCAGGGACGATTTGGCCGGTACAGAAGAGACCCACGACGCCGACGCCGGTTGCTCCCAGGAACGCCGTCGATGCGTTGTGGCGCGCCACGAGGTACAACCGTGCCACGAAGACAACCGTCAGCAGCCAAAATGCAGCTTGAATCACAATCCAAAAATCCGTTCTGCGTTGGAGACGCAGGTGTCCTGGCCTGTGACCAGGCGTTGAGCCAGGGCGTAGGCGAGGTTTTCCGCCGCCTGCTCCGCCTCTTCCAGGGGAATCGCAGTGGGCCGGCACATCCAACTGATCCCGCGGCGCTTGCCAACTCCGGAGAAGAAACCGGCCGACTCCAGCCCGTCAGCTGGTTCGCCCTTGTGCCCCAACAGGATGTGCCCGAATTCGTGCAGAATGACATGCCGACACCAGAAAGCGTGACCGCGGCGGTACTGAATGAGACCACGAGCCGGCATATCAACCCAGCGACCCGTCACACCGTCTGCCAGGACCTCGTCTGCTACTTCATCGAACTCCAACGGTTTCCCGTAGGCCCGCTCCACTGCGCTGATTAGGTGCGGGAGGGTGGGAGAGGCCGGCAGCTGCAAAGACTCGATCGTTCGCAGGGACAACTCAGTAGGTTCTAACAATTGGTTCCCCATCAGTTCCCACCCCAGTGAACATGCCACTGAAATAATTTCAGTGATGTGTAGTATTGGTTTAGCGCCTGACTCGACTAGTCAGGCAAGGGCAAACCATACCAAGGTGCCCTTAACTCTGCTTGTCACGCGGCGCTCATCTGTCATTTCCCCACGTCAGATAGGTAAACGATGCGACACGCCGTACTTGTCGACCTTTGTACCTCGCCACGGTCATGGGTCTCGCAGAAGCTGCAGGATGGTGAAGTGGCACCGAAACCGCGGTCGGCCGACAATCAGCGCGACACGCCGAAAGCCATCCCACTTAAACGAATCTGATTCATGTTGGGTATGAGAAGTAACTTCGGTCCTGGGGAGGGAAAATGGCACAGCGAAGCAAGGGCGAACGCCACGTGATCACAGCACGGCTGCCTATCTCCGACGCAGAGAAACTGGCGGCCGTTGTGGACGCCACCAAGGAAAGTCGGAGCGATCTAATTGCCAGGCTTGTCCACGCTCATCTGAAGACCGTAGATCTTGACCGCCTTCGGCACCACCAGGAGGCTTTGCCTATCGCGAAGGCCAGTTAACGAAGAAGGCCCGCTTGCGCGGGCCTTCGAAAAGTATTTGTTCAGATCCTCATCTTGGCGGATCGGCGATCTGAACTTTTTCCAACACCTACGAGTAGGTGCCGTTTTTCGTACCCTCCGGAGAGGAGTAACTGCTGTCTATGGTACAGCCCTACCCATGCGCGTCAACAACGACGCGGCCCGAACGCCTTGCTGAGCCGTCGCCCGTCGAGGCATGGGCGCTGGCGCCCCTGATCGCCGGGCAGCCCACTTACCGGACTGGCCGGTGGATCGGTCCCCGGTTCCAGTACCCGCGGCCGGCAACTCCTCCCGCCATCACGAAGTCGCTGCCCGAGCGTCCTGCAGCAGTCATGATTCACGGCGCGGACGGATCCGTGAGCACGCTCTGCATCGACCTCGATACCTCCAAGGCACTGAAGAGCGTCGTGGACGCAGACGCGGCACGACTCAGGAAGCTTTTGGGCGAAGCCAAAGTCGGTTACGTGGAGGACTTCTCCCCCAGCGGCGGCAGGCACCTCTACCTTCCCTTGCAACGACGCCTCATGGCCGCCGAAGCCCGTGAGCTCGTCGAAGCCCTCAGCCTTCTCGCCCCAAGCCTTGACCCCAGCCCCCACCAGAACATCACCGACGGATGCATACGCGTCCCTGGCTCAAGGCATAAGACCGGTGGTCACCAGACCCTCGTCACTCCCCTGGCCAAGGCGTACGCCACACTCCGCATCCGGAACTCGCCGCGCGCCGTAACAGCACTTCGCGCCGCCCTTGCGCCCGAACTGGCCCGTAACAAGGCCATCCGCCAGCGCCAGGTCAAAGCAGCAACAACAGCCAGAACGACTGGCGCCCAGCTGTCCATGGCCGGCGGCAGCGAGACCCCCTGCGCAGGATTGCACGCACCGGGCTCTACGACACTGCCAAGTACGCCAGCCCCTCAGAGGCCCGCCTCGGTGTTTTAAACCACTTCGCTGCCTGCGGCTGGTCACTCCAGGACGTACAAAACGAACTCGCCGGCCAGTTTCCCGGCCTGGCAGCCCTCTACGGCACGCAAGCCAACCAAGCGAGACTCCTCCCCTTCGAATGGGCCAAAGCCCAGGCCTACACCAACGCCGGCAGCACCCAAAAGCGCAGGTCCCGGGAAACCGGGAAAGACAATGCCCTTATTAACAACACAAGCCCTACTAAACCCACAGGGGGGCTACCGATCGCAGCTCGGCTTCAATCCACCAACTCGTCAACGACTTAGAAAACGTCCTGTACGCCCTACTGGACCACCGCCTGTCAGCTAGAGGTCGCGAAGGACTTAGCCTCCGACTTTTGATGCGCGGCCTGCTGGGTTACATGCGGGCGAAAGAAACGGATCTGCTCGACGTCGGCTGCAGGACGCTTGCGGTCGCCCTGGGAAAACATCACGTCACCATCGCTCGGCTGCTGCCTGCGCTGGCCCAGGCTTCAGACGGGATCCTCACCAAAGTCGCTGACGCGCGCCATAAGACTGCAGACGTTTATCTCATCCAGTTGCCCCCGCAATACCAAGAACTGGCGAGGGAGCTGACATGGCGCAAAGGACGCATTCATGCTGTGCGTCCCGTTTTCCGCCACTTGGGGGATGTAGCAGCGCTTGTATACGAGGCCATCGAACGAGCTCGGCACTCCCCCACCACCGCGGATATTGTCCGCGCCGCAAGCATCAGCCGAAACGCTGTATCAATGGCACTGGCCGATATGGAAGCCCTCGGCATGATCCGGCGCGACCACGGCCAGTGGAAGACCGTGTCGGTCAGCCTCAATAACTTGGCCGCACGTTTGGGCGTCCTGGAGGACTACCAGAGCCAGATCAGCCGCAACCGGTTTGAACGCGCTGCTTGGCATGCATACCTTGACCGGTTTCGGACTACAGCCCTCGACGAGGGGTCGCTATACGACCAGGAACGGGACGAGTATTGGCTGCCCCCTGGTGATGCGGCCATCTGGAGCGCTGCATAGGCGCCATTGACGTCATTGACGTCAATGACAGTAATGCCTGCATTGCAATGCTTTACTGTCAATAACGTCAAAGGCAGTGATGACAGCAAAGACACGATTGCTAGTAAAGACAGTAAAGACAGTAAAGACAGTAAAGACAGTAAAGACAGTAGAGTGAGCACATGATGAAGACTCAGACGATCGAGCGAGCTGGCCTGGACAGGGTATGTGCCTTCGTGAACGGCAAGGGCGGGGTCTTGAAGACCACTCTGACGGCCAATTTGGGCGGACTCCTAGCTGTCTCCGGTTGGCGCGTGCTGCTCGTTGACTTCGACCCCCAAGGGAACCTGGGACTCGACCTCGGTTACCGCCACGTCGAAGGACGAGACGATGAAGGCAGGGGCATGGCGCAGAGCCTCATGTTCGGCGAACCGCTAAAGCCCCTCAAGGACGTACGGAAAAACCTGGACGTTATTCCCGGGGGAGCCCATCTGGATCAAGCCGCTGCTGGACTTGTCTCGCTCGCTGGCAAGAATGCACGAGGAGCCAAGTTAGCCTTGGCAGCGGCCCTGACTCCCATTGCCGATCAGTACGACATCATTTTTATCGACTGCCCGCCTGGTAACGAACCGCTGCAGCTCGCCGCATTGGGCGCCGCATCGCGCATCATCGTCCCCACCAAGACCGACGCCGGAGGCCGGGAAGGGCTCCTGGGAGTCGCTAAGCGCCTGGACTCCGTTATTGATGTCAACCCGGGCATTGATCTGCTGGGTGTCATCATTGCCGCCACGTCCTCATCCGCCAAGTCGGTTCAGCGCGTGGTCAGGGATGCCATCATCGATGCCTTCGGCACAGATGAGGTGCTTTTCGACAACATGGTCCGCCACGCAGAGTCACCCGCCCAGGCGGTACGCGAACGTGGAGTTCTTGTTCACGAGTTGGAGGAGCAGGTGAACTCAGGACCGAAGTGGTTCGAAGTCCTGCGCGGAACTGCAAAGGCCGGCCCAAGCCAGCCAAGATCGGCCGGCAACGTAGCAGAAGACCTGCACCGAATCGCCCAGGAACTCGTTGTCCGCCTCGAAGCTGCCGAACAAAGGAACGCCTCATGAGCCAGAACCGCGAACCCATCAGTGGCCCCCCGGCACGCCGACCGGCATCGGGTGTCCAGAATCTACTTAGGGCCAACCGACAGCCAGTCGCTGAGACTCCGGCCGAAGAAGCAGCACCCGCCGCTATCAACCAGACAAAACAAATCACGTTCTACATGAGGACCGCGGACCGTCAACGCGCTAAAGCTGCCTACCAGGCCACGAGCAGTCAGGAAATGGATACCTCCTGGTCGGAGTTCGTCAGCCGCGCCGTCATGAACGAGGTCCTCCGCCGGGAACGCCTGTACAACGAGGGGGAGCCCTTCCCCGGCGGTACCCGGAACCTAACACCGGGAAGGAAACTGACCTCCTAGCCTCAACTACTGTCATTGCTGTCATTACTGTCAATAACAGTAATGACAGCAATGACAGCAATGACTGGAAAGACAGGAAAGGCACCGTCAAGCGCCCCTCGACTTACACCCGCTAGCGTGTCTTACTGAAATGATTTCAGTAAGAGGCGGGGGCTATGGCACGGCGTACAAAGCAAATTGACGGCCAGATGAGTTTTGACGCTCTGTGGGCCGCACCGGAGGAGGATCGGAATGAACAAGTACGGCAGGCAGGCTCAGGAGGCCTGGAAGGAAGCGAGCCCGGAACGCTACAGCCAAATTCCGGACCCGGAGGAGTTCTTCACCAGGCTGGGGGAGGAAGCCCAGGAACAGGTGGACGGACTGCTGCCCAAGATCGCGGGTCCCGACCCGAAGGACGAGAGTTACTTGGAGAAGGTGGGGCGCCTGAACGCGGCTCGGAACCAAGCCGAGGAGATCGTCACCTACGACCTTCTCTCGCCACCGGAGACGGAGGACGAGGACGGGGAGGACGAAGCAGTGAACCCGAGCATCCAGCAGTACCTGGACTCGATGGCGGAAATCGACAAGCTGCGCCAGCAGCTCTAGCCGATAACGAGACCGAAAGGTTCCGCCCGTCTTCACAGGAGGACCTGGCCCCGTCCGGTGCCCGTAGCCGCATTAGGGCGAACCTTGAAGCACTCGAGGTGCTGCAGACGCTGCAAAGCGAGGACCGGCCGGCCACAGACGCTGAAAAAGCGTCGCTGGCTCGGTGGGGGAGTTGGGGTGCGCAGGGCGTCTTCCAGATCTTTGACGAAACCCGGGAAGACTATGCCGGGGACCGGGAGCATCTGCGCAGCCTCCTGTCGGAAGCACAGTATGACGCCGCCAGGCGGACAACGATCAATGCCCACTACACCGACGCTGCCTACGTCCAGGCTATCTGGTCCACCGTCCAGGAAATTGGCTTCATCGGGGGGACCGTCCTGGAACCGGGGTCCGGCGTCGGAACCTTTATCGGCTTCGCCCCGGACACGGCAGACATGACGGGCGTGGAGTTGGACCCGACCACGGCGGCCATATCCCAGGCCCTTTACCCCGAGGCGACCATTCGCGCCGAGTCCTTCGCCGACACCAAACTGCCCGCCGGGCACTTCGACCTCGTCATCGGCAACGTGCCGTTCGCCAACGTCACGCTGCACGATCCCCGCCACAACGCCGGCGGCCACTCGATCCACAACCACTTCATCCTCAAAAGCCTCGAACTGACCCGTCCCGGGGGCATGGTCGCCGTACTCACTTCCAGCTTCACCCTGGACGCAACGAACCCGGCAGCACGTAGAGATGAACCAGCTGGCCGATCTGGTGGGAGCCGTCCGGCTGCCCACCGGCTCTCACCGTAAGGCGGCGGGCACCGACGCCATGACGGACCTGCTGATCTTCCGGCGGAGGGAACCCGGCCAGGAACCGGCCACGATCCTGTGGGAAACGGTCACCGCCCGCCAAGTCGATGGGACCATCACTCGTCTGAACTCCTACTTCGATGAGTACCCGGAACGCCTCCTTGGCGACCTGCACGTCGGCAACGGCATGTACGGTGCCGAAACCCTGCAGCTGACGACCGACGACCTTTCGGCCGTCCCGGCCCGGCTGGACGCAGCCCTGGCTGACGTCGTGGCCGAAGCCAAAGCTGCGGGCATGGTGATGACCGAACGGACCGCAGAACAGGACCGCCAGCGGGCCGCCTATGTACCGGCAGCCGCTCACGAGTGGGAAGGCCACATCAGCACCGGCGACAACGGTTTCACCGTGGTCGAAAACGGCTCCCACAGCGACCTCGCCGTGCCCAAGACCCAGGGCGTGGAACTCCGCGCACTGCTTGGACTGCGCGATGCTGCTCGTGCGCTGCTAAGTGCAGAAGCCGAAAGCCGTGACGACACCGCCGACATCGACGCCCTGCGCGAGGAACTGAAGACCTCCTACAGCCGGTACACAGACACCTACGGGCCGATCAACCGTTACACCCTGCGGGACACCGGCCGGGTCGATGAAGAGACGCAGGAACCCATCCAAGCCCGCATCACGCCCAGGGCAGTAGCCATCATGTCCAGGGATCCGTTTGGGCCCTTGGTGATGGCGCTGGAAAACTTCGATGAGGCCACCCAAACAGCCTCCCCGGCTGCACTGCTCTCCAGCCGACAGGTCCAGCCACGCCGACCGGTACTGGGCGTGGACACCGCTGAAGAAGCCCTTACCGTCACTCTGGACAGCGTGGGCGAAGTGGACTTGGACTACGCCGCCTCACTGCTGGGTATCAGCCGCGACGAAACACGGGCAGCGATGGGGGAGAGTATCTACCAGGTCCCCGGTACAGATGAGGCTTACCAGACGCGAGCCGAATACCTCTCAGGGAACGTTCGGGAAAAGCTCGAAGTCGCCCAAGCGGCCGCACTCTCGGATGATCGGTTCGCCGTGAACGTCAGGGCCCTCACGGACGCCATGCCCCAGCCCCTGCGCATGGACGAAGTGGAAGCGCGCCTTGGCGCAGTCTGGATCGACGCCGGGACTCACCAAGAGTTTGTGCGAGAAATCCTGAACGACCCATATGCCACGGTGTCCAACGCCGCCGGCTCCATGTGGGACGTCAAAGCCAACCGGCACACCCTCTCTGCCACCAGCAACTGGGGCACCCAACGGATGCCCGCCTCGGACATCCTGAAGCAAGTCCTCGAACAACGCCCGGTTCGAGTCACGGACGAAGGCGAGAATAACCGCCGTGTCCTGAATCCGACCGAAACAGCAGCGGCCCAGGAGAAGGCGCAGCTGCTGCAGGAGCGTTTCAGTGAATGGGTGTGGGAGGAACCCGAACGGGCCACCCGCCTGATTGACGAATACAACCGCCGCTTCAATTCCATCGTGCTCCGCGACTACAGCACAGAGGGGGAACGGCTGTCCCTGCCTGGCATGGCCAAGGACTGGTCCCCGCGGCCGCACCAGCGCGCCGCAGTGGCCCGGATGCTCTCCGAACCTGCCGTCGGCCTGTTCCACCAGGTCGGCGCCGGCAAGACCGCCGAGATGGTCATGGGCGTAATGGAGCTGCGCCGCTTGGGCATGGTCAACAAGCCCGCCGTCGTGATCCCAAACCACATGCTGGAGCAGTTCGCCCGCGAATGGCTCCAGATTTATCCCCAGGCCCGCATCCTCGCGGCATCATCGGCGGACCTCGCTGGCGACAAACGCCGGCAGTTCGTTGCGCGCGCGGCCGCCAACGAATGGGACGCCGTGGTTATGACCCGAACCGCCTTCCAGCGTGTAAGCCTCAGCCCCGAAGCTGAAGCCGCCTATATCAACTCGGAAGTCACGCAAATGCGGGCCGAGCTGGAGGCCGTGAAGAACAGCGAACAAGACAACGGCCGCGCCAATTCCAGCATCATTAAGCGGCTGGAAAAGGCCGTTCTGGCCCAGGAAGAAGCGCTCAAAGCCAAACTCGATGCGCCCGCCGACCCCGGTATCAGCTTCGAAGAGACCGGGATCGACTACCTCGTTGTCGACGAGCCTGCACGACTACAAGAACCTCCGGACCCCGAGCAATATCCCGGGGGCCGCAATTCAAGGCTCGGTACGCGCATCTGACCTGCATATGAAGACTGAGTTCCTGCGTCAGCGTGAAGGCCGGCGCGTGATCACCGGAGCCACGGCAACACCGATCGCTAACTCCGTCACCGAAATGTACGTCATGCAGCGCTACCTGCGCCCTGACCTGCTGCAGGCCACAGGCATCCAGGACTTCAACACCTGGGCGGCCACATTCGGCCAGGTCGTCGAGGAAATGGAACTCTCCGTGGCCGGCGGCGATCGGTTCAAGCTCAAGAGCCGGTTCGCCAAGTTCCAGAACGTCCCCGAGCTGCTGAAGATGTTCCACACCTTCGCAGACGTCAAAACCGCCGAAGACCTGAAACTTCCCGTCCCGGACCTCGCCCGAAGGGAGGGCGACGGGCTGCGCCAGCCCAACATGCTGGCCGTGGAACCCAGCCCCGAACTTCGCGACTACATTCAGGACATCGGCAAGCGCGTGGACGCAATCCAGCAACGCCTCGTGGATTCCGAGGAAGACAATATGCTCAAAGTCTCCTCTGACGGCCGCAAGGCCGCCCTGGACATGAGGCTAGTGGACCCCACATTGTTCCAGCGCGGGCCCACCAAAATCAGCGCCACGGCTGACTTGCTGGCCAGCGTCTACGAAGAACACAAGGACCGCGTTTACACCGATCCGAAAACCGGCCAACCAGACCCGGTCCCCGGAGCGCTCCAGCTGGTCTTCTGCGACTTTGGCACCCCCTCTGACCGGTGGAACGTCTACGGCGAACTCAAAGACCAGCTTCGCCGCCGTGGCGTACCCGAGCACATGGTCCGGTTCATCCACGAGGCCAAGAACGACACCGAAAAAGGCCGGCTCTTCGCCGCCGCCCGCTCGGGACAGATCGCCGTGCTCATGGGCTCGACCTCCAAAATGGGCGTCGGAACCAACATCCAAAAACGTGCCGTGCACCTGGTGGACATGGACGCGCCATGGCGCCCCTCGGACGTGGAACAACGTCACGGCCGTATCCTGCGCCAAGGCAACCAAAATGCCGAGGTCCGCATCTCCCAGGTCGTGACCAAGGAGTCCTTCGACTCCTTCATGTGGCAAGGACTCGAACGGAAGTCCAGGTTCATCAACCAGATCATGCGCGGCCGCCTCGACGTCCGGGAAATCGAAGACATCGGGGACAACACCCTGAACTTCGCCCAAGCAAAAGCCATCACCAGCGGAAACCCACTGGTACTGGAAAAGGCTGTCGCGGACCAAGAACTGGCGCGCCTCAGCCGCCTCGACCGGGCCTACAACCGCAACATGGTTGCCGTAGCCCACACCAAACGCGGTGAACAATCAGCAGCCGACGCAGCAACCCACGACCTGCCCCTCATTCAGGCGGCTGCCGGCAGAACAGTAGACACCACCGCGGATGCCTTCCAAGCCAGCATTGACGGGAAAACCGTCAATAACCGCGGCGACGCCGCTGCAGCACTCCGCGCCTGGGCCGGAAGACACGGCCACCGCTTCGTGAACCTCTACAGCTACGACGAGCCTCGGGACCATCGCCCACCTTGGCGGCCACGAACTCCGCGCCAAACTTGTGCCGGCCCGGGACCTTGACCGTGCCACCGTGGAAGTGCGGATCGAAGGAGTGCCCAGGGCAACAACGCAGATCGCCCGAAAGGGCCTGCTATCAGCTGACATAGGCACCATCCGGCAGATAGAGAACAGGGTTGCCTCGCTGCCGCGACTCGCTGCCGACGTCGAAGCACGACGCCAGGAAGCCCTCTCCCGCGTCGAACAGGCAGAGAAGGCACTGGCCGAACCGTTCAAGCACGCCGACGCGCTCAAAGCCGCCCAAAGGAACTCAGCACGCATTGAGCAGCTCATGGCTGAGGCAGCAAAGCCAGAGCAGCAGCAGCAGGCCGAGCCACCCGCCGGACGGGACCCCCAGCTGGAACAGATGCAGCGACTTATGAAAGCGTCTTTCCCACAACAGGCCGCCGCTACAGTCGCTGCAGGAACCGCTACAGCAACCCAACAGAGGCCAGCAGAACACCCCCGTCAGCAAGACTCGGAGTACGGGCGCTGACCCGTGGCGGATGTTAGGAATGTTTCCATGACAATCCGTAGCCTGCCGTCGTTATCTCCAGATCAGGTGGTTCAGCTTCAAGATGCATTGCTGGCAAACGCTAACCGCCTCCTTGTCTCCGCACTAGCGATTCTCGAAGGCGGACAGGTGGCGCTGGCGCGATCGCTGGCCATCCTTGGAATGGAAGAGTCTGGCAAGGCCATTGCCTTGCACGAACGGCGGGTCTCGATTGCCTACGAACCGGAAGGAACGCCTTTTGTTGACGAAGCCCTTGAGAGGCTTTGGTCGAATCATTCGGAGAAGCTAAGAAAGGTTCACCGGTTCCTAGTCGACGAAAAATACTGGTTCGGGACGGAACCAGCCGACCAGGAGGCCAACGCCGTAGCACTCGGTGCAATCGAGCGCTGGGCGAAGCGTCAAGACAAACTCAAGCAACGTGGTTTCTACGTCGACGTTGATCGCATCGGCAATCCTCTCGAACCAACCGGCGTTGGCGACCTCGAAACGGTGCGCGCCGTAATCTCCCACGTCCACCAGATCGGATGGCAACTGAGACTTGGTGAACACATAGAAGCAAAAGCCCAAGAGGAAGCGGCTCGCGACGTTCCGGCCTCCAACGAAGCCGAGATTGAGCAAATGCGCTACATGTTCAGGAGCGTCGATCCAGACATGCGTGAACGGATACTCAGTAACATGCGAATTGCGCAACCAGGGCAAAAGCTGGCAAACGATGCTTATAGGCTGAAGCTCCCTACAGGGAACACGCATCCGTTCGCTAACGCCGGCAGGCCTGGGTACGAGGCGGAGACACGGGAGCTTTTGAACCTCGCTACAGAGATGGACCAAGGCAACGATGACTAAGTCATCTTTTTATTCGTCGACTACACCACCCAGCAGGAACTACTTCTTTGGCGCTTCGGTCGCGCCTGCTGCCGGGACCCATCGGTAGAGGGTTGGCACGGATACCCCTAGGGTGTCGGCGACCTCCCTGGGCGGTGTTCCCTGGTTCAGGAGCTTTCGGGCTGAGCGGATCTTGGCATCGGTCATGACGCGTTTGCGGCCGCCGACCCGTCCTTGTTCGCGTGCGGCCTGCAGTCCGGCCTGCGTACGTTCGACCATGAGTTCCCGTTCCATCTGGGCCAGGGAAGCCATGACGTTGAAAAAGAAGCGTCCGGAGGGCGTGGTGGTGTCTATGGCATCCGTGAGGCTGACGAACCCTATGCCGCGGTCGCTCAGTCCGCCGGCGAAATCCAGGAGGTCCTTCACGCTCCGGCCCAGGCGGTCGAGCTTCCACACCACCAGGGTGTCGCCTTCACGCAGGTTGTCCAGTGCCTGGTCCAGGCCAGGGCGTTGAGACTTGGTGCCGCTGATGGTGTCTTTGTAGATTTTGTCGCATCCGGCCTTCTGCAGGGCGTCGCGCTGCAGGTCCAGGTTCTGGTCCCGGGTGGAAACCCGAGCGTAGCCGATGCGGTGGGTGACCATGGGTTCTCTTCTCAAAACTCGGTTCGGGGCTTTAGCTCGACTGTACTTATTCGAGAACTATTTGTGAGAAACCGGCGCGGCTTGAGTGACGGACCCCGCCATTCTCGATTCATGGCTTTCTTGGAATCCTTCGTTTTCAAGAAAGGCCAACTGTATGGATGCCGGGAACCTCGGCCGCGGCGGATGGGCCGGCCCCCGCTAAAGGTTCCCGTAAGGAGGCCGTGCGTCAGCCAGGCAGGCGCTTCAACTGAGCTGCGCGCTCATCCGTGACCCAGAAAAACACCTCGTTGGGACGCGGCGGCGTGAACGTCGGCCCGGACTGTGCATGCCAAGGCTTGGTCAGCTCCGGGAAGTGCTTGCCCAGTGTGCGCGCGGCCTGAGTCGGGATGTTCTTCATGATGGAGTAGTCAACGCCCAGCGCCTCCGCCAACTCCTGGGTGCTCAAAGCGCCATCTTGGCCGGGGTGGGCGGAGAGGTGGCGGAGCATTCGTCCGATGATGAAGCTGCTCTTGGTCTTCATCGCTAAAAACTTGATCAAGTTCTCGTCGGTCCAGTCGTCGCTCACTTCCGCTTCCTGATCGGTGACGACCGCATCCTCAGCAATCGGCTCGATGGGGGTGACGGCTGGAGTCGAAAGCCGCTCTCCGAGGAAGACAAGCACGGCAGGGACGTGCTCGTTGGGGACCGGGACGTACTGGAACGCGGCGGCCGGGTCGGCGGGTGGGGTGATCATCATGTCTCTCCTTTGGAACACTACTTCACGCACATAAATCTATTCCAAATAGTACGTGACGTAAATAGCCTAGTACGACATTAGGAGTTTCGACCGATCCTGATGAGGTGCAGCTCCCTACACAGCGCGACGTGTGCAAGGCGATACTGCCGGGGCGGATTCGGCCGTCCGGTCGGGCTATCAGGCAGAATGGGCCCCATGTGCGGCAGATACGTGATGTCCAAGGCAACCGGGGACCTTCTGAGCCACTTTGAGGCCAAAGAGGTTGAGGGCAGCCCACCGCCGCCGAGCTGGAAT